>CAZVNH010000371.1:0-2962 GCA_964628575.1 uncultured Thermoplasmatales archaeon
GTGAATGCAATTGATACAAACCAAAAACACAAGAAAGTAAAGTTAATTAAATTAAAATGAAGGTAACTTAAAGAAATCTAAGCCAAAAGAATGGAATAAAAAGCAAAGTAAATAAAATTAAGTGAATGCAATTGATACAAACCAAAAACACAAGAAAGTAAAGTTAATTAAATTAATTGGAAAAGAATACAATGCAACTGAATCTAAATTATTACTTGAACCCTATGATCTCGAAACGTCCGTGCCCCCCCGCTCGCCAGGCACCGATTCCTTTTTCTAATCCAGCTTTTTCTAAGATTAATTTAATAGTATTTACATCGATATCATCATTCGTAACATGTAATGTAAATTGGAATTCAGTCCCTGCTTCAATCGCTGGATGGATTAATTTAACTCTTTGTCCATCAGCCCTTGAAGGATAGCTGGTTTTAAAAGAATCAGGTTTTTGTTTACCGAGGTAGATCATATCCGGTTCTACAATAAAATAAGATTGGACAATCTCTTTAAAATTACCATACGGCTTTTTCTTTATCCCTTTACCAGCACCAACTAATGCTTGTCTTATCTGGATGGAAGGAATATAAATTCCTTTTTTACCTTTATAAATAAAGTTTTTCCACATATCATCATCATCGACTTTAGCTTTGGTCCCGCTTTTAACTTTTAAGCTCTCTCGGGCTTGTTCTGAAAAACGGGCTTGAAGATATGGTTTGATAAACTTAGCTTTTACGCTATATTGCTTCATATTTTTAGTAATTAAATTATAATTTAAAATACTTAAATGAACTCTAACCCGATATAGGATAAGTTAATTGAAGTAAATCAAAAATAATTTAATATGATTAAACACAAGTAAATTAAAAATACTCTAATATGGTCAAATACAATTAAAATTAAATAAAACAACCAGAAGACAAATAAAGCGAAGGAAAGTCAATAAGATTGAATCCAGTTTAATACAAATCAAAAGAACATAAAAGAATGTAATGCAACTCAAAAGAAGATAAAAAAATTAATTATGTTTTTCCACTATAAGTTATTTTAGCTCCTGGAGATTCCTCGACTGTTATCCAAATCTTATACTTTAATCCTAATATTACAGTCGAACTAAATTGTTCTATATATTCTTTTCCTATGAGGTCGTGGATAAACCCGGCTAAATTTTCGGCGGTTGGGTCAAATGAAATAATATCATTCAAATCTTTGTGGTCGAAATTATCAATGATTTTCTTAATCTTTCCAAAATCTATTATCATTCCATCAATCAATTTATTAGTTTTGATTACAACTTTAACATACCATCTATGTCCGTGCCGGTTACAACATTTTTTACTTACTAAACTTTTAGTATTTCTAAGATGGTGAGCAGCATCAAAATGATAAGTTTTTTCTAATCTATATCTATACATATTCTTTGATATATTTTTCTCCTTTTGAAGTAAATATAATACCTCTTGGAGAATTAAATTTTCTTTCCATATATCCATTCCGGACTAGTACTGCTATTCGGAAATGGCAAGAAGATTTAGAAGATAAATGAAACTCTCTACCAATATCTTTTAGAAAAGGCATCTTTTCTTCTTTCTTCATGTATTTATATACGAATTTTAATGTTGCTTTTTGTTTTTCTGTTAAGTCCATAATATTTTATAGTTTTCCTTTTTTTAAATGAAATGACCAAAAAACAAATAAAGTGAAGAAAAATAAATAAAATTGAATCAAATTTAATACAAAAAGGATAAACCAAGAATAATAGCTAAGTAAACAGAGACCACCAATAATTTTATTCATTATTTTTGCCATCAACTTTTTCTTCACCCCTTTTCTCTTTTTTTACAAGATTAAATTTTTTTCTAATCATTGCTATGCCCATTTTGATTCCTGTTTCTTTCCCGTTCTCGAAACCACTAAAATAAGTTTTTTCTTCAAGGTTCTTCTTGAATTTCTTAAATTTTTTATTGGTTAAGAATATTTTCATCTTTATTTTATTCCTTTCTTTTGATAAGTAAGTAATAAAGTATGAAGTGTATGATTAACTGTCTTTAATCCTATATTTTCTAGTTGTCTAATCCGTTCTTTCGTAATACCATACTTTTTTCCAACTTGTTCTTGGGTCATATTTTGGATAAAGCGCATCCTTAGTATTCTCTGTTCTCTTAAGGAAAGCTGAGCTAATAATTCTATAAGAACTTTTTCCAATGGAGTTATAGTTTTCACCATGTTTTTATATACTAATAATTTTTTAAAATGAAGTCAACCCTTTTGTCAACCCTTTTTATTTTTTTCTTGGGATTTTTTCTGGAATCTGTAAATAGGATCATTTTTAATTTTTTCCTTTTCTTTCATTTCAATCAAATAATCAACATATTCTTTTTGTGGTTTGTTAATTAATTTGATATAAGGTTTTGGTTTTGTCTTTTCTTCAAGTTTAGATAAATACTGTACAGGATATGGTTTTCTAGTATTAATTTGTCCTTTTTGCCAGATACCTGCTTTTTTCAAGTGATACAGAATCGTCATTTTATCTTTAGTAGCCAATCTCCTTCTTTTTACTTCTTTTTTCTTTCTCCCACCATTTTTTGATTTCTTCATAGTTTTCTCCCGTTTTCTTAATCATTTCTTTAATTTCTAAATCACCTGTTTTTTTATATTCTCTGATAAGAAGTCGCTGTAATTTAAGATAAACCAATTTAAATTGAGAAAATAATGATTTATTCATTCTCGTCTTGAGGTAATTTATCAAGACTACAACCGGGTGTTTTCTTGTCATCTCGCCTTGCGCTCGGGTCGCTCTCAGGTTTCCTCCCGTTTTCCATATCTAAACCCATCTTATCTACTTCTCCCTTCAGCTCATTTAATTTTCCTTTTGAATAAATTAACTCAATATTTCCTGTTTTTCCGTTCCTTCTATTTGCCTGAACTGATAGAATTGCTTCATCAGAAAAAACAGGCGGTAATGTTT
>CAZVNH010000372.1:0-2929 GCA_964628575.1 uncultured Thermoplasmatales archaeon
CTACTATATAGATGGGGTAATCCACAAAATTATCAGATGGGGACCGAAGAAGATCGGAAATTATACGCGCAACATGATGCTCGATGGATTGGAGAAGGATGTCCTGGTGAAGGAGGTATTACTTATTTTAATAATGGATGGGACAGGCCAGAGTGTGATTATTCAACTGTTGAAGAAATAATGCCCCCTGTAGATGAAAATGGTAACTATGAGCTAATAGAAGGTAAGGCATATGGACCAAATGATATAGAATGGAAATATGAACATAATAATCCTAATGAATTCTATTCAGAATATATGAGTGGTGCTCAACGATTACCAAGTGGAAATACATTTATATGTAGTGGATGGAGAAAGGGATTATTTTTAGAAGTTACACCTGAAAATGAAATAGCATGGGAATACAATAATCCTTATCCTAAAGGTGCTTTTAAATCAGTTTTTAAAACACAGAATTATATGCCAGATTATTCAGGTTTGGGAGAATTTGATAATATTGGAGATATTAACAATGTACAAAGAAACAGATTATTTTCAATAAACATATTTTCATTGATATTTGATATACTTCAAAAAACATTTCAATTTTTATGAGCTATTAATCTCTGGTACACCATAATCTTTTTTATATTATAATTAAACTTATTGCCATTATAAACATACCGATAAGTAGACCCAATATTGCACAATGTCCATGTCCATATTGATTTGCTGTTGGAATAAGCTCGTCTGCACTTATATATACCATTATTCCAGCAACAAACGATAGTAGAAAACCAAGGATCCAATCAGATAAAAATGGTAATAAAATAATCAAACCAATTATCGCTCCAGCAGGTTCTGATAAGCCTGAAAGAGCAGAGTAAATAAATGCCTTTTTTTTGTTTTTAGTAGCATAAAATATAGGCATCGAAACAGATATTCCCTCAGGTATATTATGTATTGCTATAGCAATTGTTATAAGAATTCCCAGCTCTACGTTAGATAGAGTCGCTCCAAATGTTGCAAGCCCCTCTGGAAAATTATGTATTGCAATAGCAAATGCGGTAAACAAGCCAACCCTCATTAATTTTCCATTAGTTTTTGCGTTCTTTGTGATATCTTTATCTATTTTATCATAATGATGTGGATTTTCGATATCTGGAATAAGTAAGTCAATAATTCCAACTATTATTAATCCTGTAAAAAATGCGTATAATCCCCATATTTCTCCTACACTTTCGAAGGCATCAGGAATAAGTTCAACAAATGATACATAAAGCATTACTCCTGCAGAAAGACCCAGACTAAAACAGAGATAGCTCATTTTTGGTTTTTTAATAAAATATGCAATTACACTGCCAATACCTGTAGACAATCCTGCAATTGTGGTAAGTATTAATGCCAAACCAACATTGGGTGCTATTTCCATTTAGAACCTCTTGATATTAAGATTAATAATTATTTTTATATATTTTACCAATATAAAAAAATTCGTATTTGATATAATACTTTATAAAAGTTATCAAATAAATATGGATCCTGTGATTCGAAATCAAGCAAGTGGATTGGTAAGCATTCACGAAGACATAACTTATTACTATGATATGTGATGAGTAAATAATAATTACTTATAATACTCATATTTTAACATTATTATTTAATGATTATTTATCCAATTTTTATGTTTCTTCATTTATTTTGGAAAATAGTTATATATTTGAGAAATAGTATAATTATCGCAAATTGTCGATAAAATTATAGATAAATATTTATATTTTGGTAATCATATATAATTATGGGTGAAAATATGAAAGATAAAATAATTATCATATTAATTGTAAGTATGTTTTTATTAACAGGATTTTCAATTAATTTAACAGCGAAATCAATAAATAATAAAGATTTAAAAGAAAAGATAGACTCATTAGATAGCGAGGGTCCTTTGTCGATAAGAGTTAATGTAGTAAAAAAAGACAATCGAGAGTATGAAATTAGTGTGCATATTAAAAATAATTTAGATGAAAAGATCATTGCAGCAACGGCAATAGATTTCTATGGCCCTCTTGGATGGTTTGAGATTAGGAAAAAAGATTGCAGAACCGTTTATAAGGGAGGAATTTTTTTACCAGAAGGCGAATATACAGCTTTAGGTCCTAATGAGGAGAAACTTATGATAAAATCTACTTGGATTGGAGAAAATAATCAGAATATTCTAATACCCTTTGTTTCCCCAGGAGAATATGAAGTAGTTGGAGTTTTAGATAAATATCTTTATTTTTTAAAAGATTGGGATTACAGCAATAGACATTTTTATTATCATTACACCTATAGTGAACCTTTTTTAATTAATTTCCCTAAAACAAAACCAATTGATATTCCAGTTTTAAATATTTTTGAAAAAATATTTAGTAAATATCCGCTATTACAACAATTCATAAACATATAAATAAATCTTTCATTCTTTATTTAATGAATGCTATTAGAAGAAGAATTATGCGGATACCGGGATTCGAACCCGAGCAAGTGGCTTGGGAAGCCACTATCATAGCCGCTAGATCATATCCGCTTACTACATGATTGTAGTCAAACTATATGATTATAGCCTTTTTATACATGTCCAACCTTGTCAAATCTATTTCCTTTTTAATTATTACAACCCAATCTATTTTTATCTTAATTTTTTTATAAATCAATCCCAATTCATTCCCAATGTTATAAAAAATTGAATCAACTTGATTATTATGTATTCAACTTTTATATTAAAAGACGGGAGTTGTGCCAAATTAAGAGAAGGGAGAGGAAAAAAGGATGTATTCTGGCACAACTCATTTGTTTCATATAGTTTGGGAGAAGAGAAAAAACGATTAAATCTCTGAATCCTTTTTTCCCTTCTCATATGGCTTTTGGGGGGATGGGATGGCAGGGGAATACAGGTTTTGGCTTGAGG
>CAZVNH010000373.1:0-2921 GCA_964628575.1 uncultured Thermoplasmatales archaeon
TGCTTGAAGCATTAAAAATATTATCACTAATACCACTATCTTGCATTACTACTTTTGTTGAATGTTCAACTAAATTTATAACATTCGATTGTGCCTTATCTAAAGCAATACCTTCAGTTTCAAATGGATTTGTTAATGGAGCAACATTTCTAGGTAAATGAGATTTTGCACTATCATGATAAGCTTCAATTACTTCTTTTGGCATAATGGGAATGCCTGTATCTTTATCAGTTGGAACTTTCATATGAACTAACTTAGTATTACTTTCTTTAATATATTCACCCATATAATCTTTATCAGATTCTAAATTATTTAAATCTTCAAATAATGATGCAAGATAAGGATAATCATGTTGTATTTTTCTCATATGAACAAATATTGCAAATCCATTATCACTTACAGGATATAAATAATACGGCACTTCAATACCATCTATTATCTTTTTATCTTTCTTTTTTCCATTATCTATCCAAGCATTATAATAATCCTGTATTTCTTTCGGAAATTCATATATTTTTAATGGGTCAATTAAACTAACATTCACATAATATCTCCAAATATTATTGTCATCAATTTGAGCAAGCTGACAAATAGAAGAATCAATTTCTATAATAATATTATTACTATTATCTGACATATTATAAAAATAGCATTCACCATTAGTTAATACTCTTTTTATCATGGCAGGGAATATGGTTTTTACATTTATTTTATGAATTATTTTTGCAGATTCATAATATCTGTTTTCAATTGTTGTTTTATTTACTTTGTCTACGTCTTCGCATTCAATAATATAATCCCAAGTAATTAAATTCGACAGATAATTAATAAAATTATTATACATTGCAGAATTATAAAGTAAATAATTAGACACTCTTTGTAATTCTTTATAAGTCATATAAGGATTTAATAATAATTTATTAATTTGTTCATTTGTATATTTTTTTGTAAATGAATTTATTGGTGTAGTTGCCCAAAGAGGTTGAACATTACTTCTTGCATAATTTTGTGGTATATAAAATTTGTCTTTTAAATCATTAACTTCATCAACTTCTATATTCTGTTGTTCATTTGACAATACTTGCTCTTTAGGTTTTGGCAAAGGCATGTCACCTCCTTATTAAAATTTATATTAGTAATTAATACAAAACATAATCCATCCAGTTAACTGATTTATTTTTTTTATATTGTTTATTTTTCTTTTCTTCTAAATAAACCCAATATAATCCATACATTAAAGCTGAAAACTTATCTTTTGGTATAGACCTTGAAACTCTTTCGATTTTTGTTTCATTGCCAGATTGTTTATAAGTTAAATTTAAAATTTCTTCACACAAATTATCGGTAAGTCTATAAGGTATTTCTGCAATAACTAACTCTTCAGAATCTTTTATTTTATGTTTTATTTTCTTTTCTAAATCTTTTATACCTTCATGTGTAGTTTTCAATAATCTTACACCTAATTTATTAAATATTTGCATAAAATGATTTATCATATCACTATTTCTAGTGTCTTTATTTTGAGGTTTTAATGCAAAAACCATATCAATACCTTCATCTGACTGATATTTAGTCCAAGCGCCTTTTTCATCATTTACAACTTTATATGGTGGATTCCCATCATTCAAATCTAAAATTAATTGGTCAACAACCCCCGAACCAAGTCCATTCGCATCAATAACTAAAATTCTAGCTTTAAATTCTTTCACTTTTTCTTTTAAAAATTTTGCTTGCCAAGTATCATGTTGACCTTCCATAGAAAAAATATTAACTATCTCTTTAATATAATCTCCATTTCCTTTTGGTGTAAGTTTTATTACAACTAAACAAGATAATGCATTTGCATCTCCTTCATTACGGCTAACATCATATGCTAAAACATATTCAACATTACTATCTCCACAATGTTCCCATTCAGCTACACCAACTACTCTACACTTATTCAACTTGTCATCTGCAACCAAAGAATCTGAAGAAGAACCAGTCCAAATAGATTGATATTCTCTCATAAAATCCATAATACTATATGTAGGAGATTCTCGTAATTCCTCTATAAAATCTATATCTAACTGTTTATGCATACATGATAATTCATAAGAATTTCCTAAACAAAAAGCTGATTTACCTTCTATCATATCTTTATATACTTCCATCATTTTTTGATATCCAAATTGTTGTTTAGTACCCGCCGTTGTCAAATATATTTCACATTTATGTATTTCTCTAGGGTCAACTCTACCATTCATGGAAGTACGGTCATTTGCCATAAGTGGAATTACAACAGAATTCAGCATATCTCCATCAAATTTTTTATCTACAATTTCTTCAATTGCTCCTCCAAAACGTCTTCCTCCACGAGTTGAATCTCTCATTTGAACAACATCATATTTAGAACCATTATAAAAAATTAATTTAGTATAATCTTTGTTTTCAACAAATGTTTTTACTTCTTTTCTTAATAAAGGCCAATAATCAAATATATCATTTAAACAATCTGCTGTAATTTTTGCAGCTTGTTCTTTCCCGGGAGCGCAACAGAATAAACGTGTACGAGGATACATAACACATTTCAAAACAAAAGCTAAATTTTGAAGAAAACTTTTAGAAGTACCACGAGTAGCAGTTAAAAAAACTTTTCTATATCGCATCATTATTCTAAGATAAACTCTTTGATAAAAATATAAATGAATTTTAGGATTATCACCAGCAATAAAATCAAGAAGCTTATCTGGATACCAACGAAAATAACTACATAATTCTCTCCATTTATCCTTTAAATTTTGAAAATTTTTTATTTTTTGAATATTTACTTTACGTTTTTCAATATTTTGAGGATTATTAAATTTACCACCATCTATTCTTTGTCTGTCTTTTATACTAAAATTTTGATGTGAAGCCATCTTATCACCACACTATATCTC
>CAZVNH010000374.1:0-2908 GCA_964628575.1 uncultured Thermoplasmatales archaeon
TTGAAATAGCAATAAAAAAAGAAGTTCAATATTTGCATGGAGCATTTCATATGCTCGATCAAGTTTATGATCCAAATAGCTATAGAAATAAATTATCGGATAGACCTGCTGATAAAACACCAGTAGTCAAAGGTTATGAACATGTATTTTCAACTGCATTAATTGGATACTCAGGAGCTTTTAAAGAATATGTTGGAAATCAATCGGAACGAACAAATTCAGCAATGAAAAAATTTGCAGAAGGAATGGACTCTAATTCTGAGATTTCAAAACAAATTGAAAAATGGGCAAATGTAGATAATGAAATTGTTAAAAATTTTTATGAGGCTATTAAACTAAAACAAAAAGATCCAACCTTAAAATTTCCAAATGATTATTCAATAAATAAACTTAAAAAAATAAAAGGAAAAGTTACTATTATAGGTTTATCCCCAAACAATGACTCGCATATTTTAAAATTGATTAACGGAAATACTGATATTGATATAATTGAATTTTATTTTTATGAAGAAAAAGAGTCTTTTATTATAAATTCATTCTTTGATAATAAAAAAGTAATAACAGAAAGTGTAAAAAAATTTTGGAAAACTAACAGTGGCTAATTAAAAAGTTAAGTTTTTATAATATCCGGTTCATCAAATTCTTTTTTACATTTTGGATTATCACAGACATATGGTGGTTTTTTATGTTTTCTTTTCCTGATGCTGGAACTTTGACAAAAGGGACATACTTGTTTTTTCTTTTTCCATGTTATAATTAAATAAATTACAAAAACAGCATACATAAAGACCAATAGCATAATCAATGCTGTTGCAAGGGTATTGATTGAATGTTTTGCCTTGTCTTCATAATTCCTAATTGCCCTTGAAAGGTCATTTGTGAAGATATCATAATCCTGTATTAAAATATTTGATTCATTAATCAAATTGGTTGTTTTATTATATTCAGGAAGATAAATAGTATAATAAAATTCTGATTCATTCATTTCTGGATACAATACATCAGAAAGCAATAGACTGTTTGTTAAGTTTTGTTGAATAATAATTGCTTCTTGCATCTTGATCGATGCCTTTGGCAGTCTATCAGAATTGTCTGAAATCAGACCTGAAATTAAAAATTCTTCCCTTGACAATTGGTCTGTAAATATGGTTGGATATAAAACAATAAAAGATATTGCACAAGTAAAAACAATTGTAATCACAATTGGGGCAAGTATTTCATTTTTCATTTTATCATCAATTATGTAATGAATGGTGTTTATAAAAAATCAGGTATTGAGATCATAGATAGCAGATCTTAAAAGTTTTTCAAGTCAAACTGATCAGAGAATGCAGGTGAGAACTGGTTTTGTTCATTCATTAATTGCGGTCTCTGTTTACGATTGAAGAAATCTTTTGTCATCTGATCACTTGTGTGGTCATAGAGCAATGTTGTTTCTATGTTTTTATGTCGTGCTTGACGCTGAAGAATCTTCGGATTAACCTGTTGGTTGAACCCATCAGTGATCGCACTCGGTTTTATTAGATATGGATAGACACTGCGCCTGAACTCTGCTCTTTTTGCTATCTGTTTTGTATGTCGATAAATATAATCTGAATTAGGTGATGGTGCAAGTCCATAGTGACTGCCTTTATCAATTATAATGAGCTTGTCACTGTCTTCATCTCGTTTTGGTATAATTCTATGAGGTAGATACTCATTGAATGCCTGGATCATAAAAGGTGTAAGTATCACGCTGTTGTTACCAGTTTTTGTATCATCAAGATACAATATCTGATTTTTAATATCATGAAGTGAAATCCTAAGTTTGTAGAACTCCCCAGGTCTTAGTAATCCATCAATTTGATACGTAACAAGAAGCCTTTCCAACGGTGTCCGAGCGCAATTCTTATACTGCATGAGTTCCTCTCCACCAAGTACCTGCTTATTTACCTGGACGCTTCGTGGTACAGTGATTCTCAACTCAGGTTTCTTTAGAAAAACATCAACAAAATTGTTAACTGCATTAAGCCGACCAACATTACCATTGGTTTTATAGTTCTCTAGACAGAAAGCTCTATAATCCTGAGTATCATCAGATGTTAACTCTTCAATGTTTTTTAACTTAATCTCAGCAAGCCATTTCAGAAAAAGCCTTACAAACTTCATATTGTTTCTTCGTGTATGACGGCTACGGTATCTTCTTCTTAAAAACGTCCAATAAACATCTAAAATATCTCTGTTCTTTGGAGTGATTTGTTTTATTGGTTTACCAAACTGCGTCTGTACAAAAATCTTATTACTAATGTTTTGGTTTATTCCATTCGGGATCATAATAAACACCTATTATGGTCCTAGATTACTGGGTGTTCACGCACCCGGTAATCAATACCATTTTTCTCCTGTAAAAGTATGTTTTTTCTCCTTATAAAATTGATGTTATAATACTATCATTTTAGTAAACTATAGTTACAAATAATACAAATCGTTTTATTAATAAATTTTAACATTTTTTAAATGTTTTTAAACTATTGTTACAAAGAAATTTATAAAAGAATACTTGTTTTAAAAATTTAATCTTTGGTGAATATAATGAGAATTAAATCAATAGAATCATTTAACTTTAAAAGCTTTGAAAAGATGGACGTAAAGGATCTTGGGTCTATTAATACGTTAATTGGAAAAAATAGTTCCGGTAAAACAAATATAATTCAAGTAATCAGAGTTTTTTTTAACTTAATTTCTAATCACAGCCAAGGCATTGCTATAAACTTACCTGCAATAATGTGGTATTCTAAGGATACTAAAAATAATATTAAAATGAATTTTAAATTTATTTTAACTGAAGATGAAATAAAAAAACTCAACATTTCAGAAAGTGAAATAAGGGCTACGCCCTTATAATCCCATTCCGCCTTCGCTTCCTCGG
>CAZVNH010000375.1:0-2895 GCA_964628575.1 uncultured Thermoplasmatales archaeon
CTATTAAGCCGCTGAAAATTTTTGTTCCGATTTTCCTTTTCATTTTTGTTACCACCTTTTTTCAATTATCTGATATAAAATTTTGATTTATATCCATTTTTTACAATTTAATTCCAATTCATACCATAATTATTCCCAAATCTAAAATATTTAGATATACTAAGGTTGTCATTAAAGCTATTTTTTAAGCTTTTTTTCTATCAAAAATATAAACAATAACTGCATTTAAAAATAGCATGATAAATACAATAAAGAATGGTAATAATCTTAAATTGTTTGGTAAACCATCACCAATACTTATACTATAGATATAATATATTATGACAGGATATATTGGTACAGCTGAAAATAAAAAACGTATTTTTAGAATCTTCATATCTCTCTTATTTTTCTTGTATATAAAGAAGTATATAATTGATAAAAGAATCATTCCAAACCATAGAATTGATATACTTATCAACGGATAATTGAATATGATAAGTGTAAAAAACCATATTGCAAGTAATAAAAGTGTCGCTATTACAGAAATAATATCTTCTTTTTGAATATTCATTGAATTCAAGAAATGTAATTTTTTCTTATTTGATGTATTTTTTACCATATTTTTCCTTGCAATTTATCCCTTTTTTAAATTAAAATTAAACTAATATATTCTATTATATTTAGATATTTGACATTTGATGAGATATTGTACCATTCCAAAAACTCTTTGATATCAGCTCTTTATTTTTTTCATTTAACTTTTCTTTACTGATTGGAGGCATATGAGAATCCGGTATTTTTGAAGTCCATGCAACCATTCTTCTTATCATCCACCATGAATTAGTTGATTCAATAATTACATCTTTACTTAAAGGTAAAATCTTTTTCCATTTATAAAATCCATTAGCAATACAACTACTTCCATTATTTTCAACTTTATCTATCAGTCCACCCCACCAAACCATATACTCTGGATGTGCTGAACATAGAATTATTCTACCATTATTTTTATTTGGATAGACCTCTGATGTCATTGCTATTTTATTAGAAAAATTTAGATCAATTAGTTTGTCAGATGGTTTCCAGTCCCCAGCAAAATAAAAAGAATATAAAGGTAGATTGTTTAATTTGTTATTATTTTTCTTAATAAATTTAAAAGCTTTTAAAACACCCTTAAATAATCCATATATACCACCGGTATACATCCATGCATTAATCTTTGTAGTTTCATCATCAGATAATTCTTTTATTGGATATCTAGCAAGTATCTTAACTTCCCTATCTAAGTTTTCAGGTAATTGTAAAGCAGGTCCACCCCACCATCTAATTCGATGAGTATCATCTGTAATATCTGAAAAAATTGGATTGTCTTTATAGATTTTAAAGTCTATTGGTACACCACTTGTTAATACTCTAACGCCATCGATTGTTTCGCCTGGTGCAAAAGAGAAAACATATGCAGATGCTCCTATTTTTTCAGGGTATTTCTTTTGAAAAGGATAAAAAAGCGGCACTGCTATATTCTTGTAGTATGATCTAATACATGATATATTAAGCGCACTTTTATTATATCTTCTTTCTAAAAATGTTGTCGGCTTTGTATTTTTTTCTTTGTTTAGTTTAGTCATTAAAGCCGCTCCCCCGCAGATTCCTACATATCCTCCACCATCTTTTATAAAATTTGAAATGTTTTTTTTCCATTTCAAGGTTTTAGGATTTATATTTGAACCTTTTAGAATTGCTTTACCATCGCCTACCCCTCCACCTGGAACAAGAAGAACATTAAATCTCGAAGTTGTCAATCTTCCATTCATAACATCTCTATCATAAATATAGGTCGTTGAAATTGTATATGAAATATCATCAACAGTCCACGTATATCCATTTAAAATTATTGGATAGTAATGTTTTCCTGAACCCCAGCCCAAAAGTTCATCTGCTAAAACTGCAACGCGTATTATAAAATTCTTATTATTATCATTTCTTTTTTCTGAATTTTTAGATTCTTTTTTCATATTATTTTCACGTTGGTGGTTTATAATCCCATTTATCAATGGTAAATTTCCAGTTTTTGTATACTTTATTTATTATTTTTTCATCAATTTTGTAAACATTTGTTTTATAATTCTTTTTACTTTCAAGATAGCTATGCAATCCAGGTAAAGCCTTTGTAAAACCAGGCAACTTTAATTTTGAGTATATATGTTTAACCTGATTTACAGGGTCTTTAACTAGATCCTCATATCTTATTTCAACATAGTTTTTAATAGGAATCTGTTGTTTTTGCTTAAAAAAGCTACTCATAATTCTTTTATAATTATTAATTACTTGTTCTTCAATTTCTTCATCCTTTGCATCTTGTAATGCTAATTTATCTAATACATTATGTCTCATTTTTATTGTTGATAGATATACTTTGTAAGGATTTCTATAGATATGTATAAATTTTGCATCTGGAAAAAGTTCTAACAATACTGGAATTCTAGCTGTATTTGCTGGATTTTTTAATAAAAGTCTTTTTCCATTATTAGCAAATATCACAGATTTCATAAACTTTAGATAATTTTGTTTCCATTGAATTTTTTCTTCATCTTTTAAACCTTGATAGTGGATAGATTTTAGATATTGTTCTTCTGCGTTCCTTGCAAAATGTAGACAATGAAAGAATGACCAAGGACTAAAGACAGCAACCGCTGCTTCTTCTTCATAAGGTCCATCGATATCAACCTTTATTTCATCCATAGGTCTTTTTTTAGGGAGAAAATTTGAAAGAAAATCTTTTGTTGATTCAAGTATAATAAAACTATCAGGAAGCATTGTATGCCATAAAGAAACATAACAGAATTGTGGATCTTTTGCTAAAAGTTCATGAAGATAAGTTGTTCCACTTCGCCAATGTCCAATAATTATAAC
>CAZVNH010000376.1:0-2042 GCA_964628575.1 uncultured Thermoplasmatales archaeon
AAGGGGATCTACTCTCGAACGAAGTGGGATTGCAGATCAACAATATTATCTGACTCAATTTAGTGATGGCCTTGGAGGACTTATATCTACAACTGATTCGTCGGGAAAGTTGAGATTAGAAAGACAAGGTACTACTCTCACTGCATATGCATTTATTGAAAACGAATGGACATTTGTTCATTCTGCCCCTACCATTTTAGATGATACAAAAATCTCTCTAAATATGTGGGGTCAATGGTCAACACCTGGAGCGGAAATCGCTTTTGATAATTTCATAGTAACCGCTGAAGAAATATATTATAAATCTGATTTGGAACAAGGATTAATTGGTTATTGGAATTTTGATGAAGGAAGTGGAAGTACTGCATATGATGGTTCTGGTAATGGTAATGATGGGGTGGTTTATGGTGCAGCTTGGACTGAATCTGGGAGATTGAATGGAGCTTTAGAGTTTGATGGTATTGATGATTATGTTGAAATTACAGAAAATCCAAGTTTAGATTTAACTAATTTTACAATTTCTGCTTGGTTTAAATTAGATGATTTGCCAGATGATGGTGATTGTATTCAAACAATTTTAAGTAAAGGTGAATCTCAAATTAATGGAAATATAAATTACGCAATAGAGATCCTGCATAATTCTTCGTGGGAATGGGGAAATGGAGCAAGAATTATTTGTCATTTTGAAATTATTTCTGATTTTGATTATCGTTTAGTAAGTGAAAATATTATTGATTTTTCTTATGTTGGGAGATTTGTTAATATTGTATGTACTATTAATAGGAACAAATGGATGATGTATATAGATGGACAAAAAGTACTTGCGTCAATGTATAAAGGCTATGATGAAATTTTTAATCTAGATGATGCAATACCTTCAAAAATTTCTGCACCTTTGTATATTGGCGCATCTTTCAGTTCGTTATCTGATGGAATGGGAAGTGATGAAATGGATAACTTTTTTTCTGGAAGAATAGATGAAGTCCGAATATATAACAGAGCATTGCCTGAAAACGAGATAAGAGATTTATATATAAACAATAACAAAGCTCAACCTTGGCCTATGTATCAACATGATGCACAACATACTGGTAAGAGTATTAATATAGGTCCAAATAATTCAGATATAAAATGGCAATATAATTTTAATAGTAGCTTAAAATCTTCAATAGTTGGTAGAAATGGAATTATTTATTCTTTAACAAATAATGGTTTATATGCAATAAACAAAAATGGATTTAAAAAATGGTATTATCCAATTACTGAAATAGTTGGAAATTATGTTCCAGTAATAGATAAAGAGGATAACATCTATATTTTAACTAAAAAAGGATTATATTCAATTAACTATTTTGGAGAATTAAGATGGTTTTATCAATTAAATAATAGGTATTCATCTAATCCAGTTTTTACTAATGATGAAAATATAATATTTACTGCTGCCGTTAAGGATAATAATGGAACAGAAAACGTTTTTTTATTTGCATTTGATAAAAATGGAAATAATCTATGGAAATATAATTCAAATCTTAATGATGGTTCAACATCTCCGGCAATAGATCATAGTGGAAATATTTATTTTGGAGTAGGAGGAACATTATTTGCTTTATACCAAAATGGAAGTCTAAAATGGAATAAAGTGTTAGCAAAAAAACTTGGAACCCCATCTATAGATTCAGATAATAAAATATATGTAATAGGTGGTGGTGGCATTGGAGATAAAAAAGGAATATATTGTGTTTTACCAAATGGAACTATATCATGGAGATATTGGCATTGGGGTTGGGGAGGCGGCTCATCTCCACCAGCAATAGCAACAGATGGTTCTATATATATTGCGTTTTCCCATGCAGGTTGGCCTGGTTTGAGTCATGCATATATTATTAAATTAGATCAGCAGGGTGGTTTTAAATGGGAGAAAAAAATCGCAGCTAGTCCCTATATTTATTATTCATCTCCTTTAATAGACAATATTGGAACTGTTTACGTTATTGGTGATGTAAAGACATTATTTGCTTTAAATTCAGATGGAATTGTGAAAT
>CAZVNH010000376.1:2052-2862 GCA_964628575.1 uncultured Thermoplasmatales archaeon
TTATGCAGATGTTATTGCTCATGATGCAAGTTTAAGTATGGGTTTAAATGGTACAATTTACTTATCTGGAAATAGTATTTTATACGCTATTGGTGATAAGATTTCTCCTCCAGATTCTCCAGACTTAAAATCTCCAGGAACTCCTACAGATACTGGATATTTAGTTAATACTAAAACTCCGACTTTTGAGTGGTATGAAGTTCCAAATGCAGAGTATTATGGTCTTTATATAAGTAAAGAACCTTATGGTGAATCAAATCTGATTTATAATAGTGAAGAAGAATATCCTGGTGGAAAAATATTTGGTACATCTTTTAATGAATTACCAGACGATATATTAGAAGATGGTATTAAATATCGTTGGGATATGAGAGCATTTAATGACTATGGTGCTAGCACTTATTCTACTGAATTATATTTTAAAGTTGTTTTACCCCCCATCGTTGACACAGATGGCGACGGCTTAACTGATAGTGAAGAAATTAAATATGGAACTGATATAAATATTACAGATACAGATTGGGATGGACTATCAGACAAAGAGGAGGTAGATTTAGCAAAAGAATATAATCCAATATTAGCTTTAGCTGATGGGGAACTCTTTTATCCTACGCAGGTTGAAAATTTTTTAAATTACGCAAAGTTAAAATATTTTTCAGCCGGTAATCAGTATTCAGCTGGTCCTCCTGTACCTCTCATCTACTTAAAATTGTTTACTTCAGAAGAGAATTATCTAGATTTAGTTTTTAGTGATGGAACTGATGCTAAGGGTTTTGAAGATGCACTTGTTTTATGGAACCAGATATATTC
>CAZVNH010000377.1:0-2858 GCA_964628575.1 uncultured Thermoplasmatales archaeon
CTTATGGATAGTTGATGAGGCAGATAAATTAATCTATAAGGTTAATCCCTCAAATGGCAATCCAGTGAATCCCCCAATTCCAGCAAAAGGGGATTCTCCATGTGGTCTTACATGGGCTAACTCTCATCTCTGGCAAAGTACTACTCAAACAGGAACTGAAAATATATATGAATTAGATCCTGCAAATGGTGGGGTAATATCTAAATTTAAAGCATATGGAACTTATTTACCATTTGGTTTGGCTTATGATGGAACTCATTTATTTAATATTGCTACCCCAACTCAATTAAAGCTAACAAAATACTCACTTTCAGGGGAAGAAGATGACACTAAAATATTAACTATACCTTACCATGGCGACGGTTTGGCATTTGATGGTAATTATATATACGCATCTGGTGAAGAATACAGCGATATAGTAATTTACAAAGAAGGAATTTCATTTTGTTTTATTCTTGATTGGGTTCATAGTCCTGGCGATAACCCTGTTGGGTTAGCATGGGATGGAGAATATTTATGGTGTGTAGATTCTGGAACTAATACTATTTATAAACTAGAAATAACAATATGTAATATAGGCTTTGATATTGAACCTAATGATACTGGAGAAATCTCATTTAGTACTTGGTATGATCAAGGTAATTTTTTAGATGGCGATTCAACCTTGAAGACGGCAGGGGAGTACGAAATTGAAGCTTTGGCTTCACAGGGTTATACGTTTGATCATTGGAGTAAAACTGGTGATGCGACAATCCAAAATACAGATAGTAATCCTACAACTATTTCGATAAATGGTGATTGTAGTATCAAAGCTTATTTCAAACCAAAATCTACAAATAATCCACCAAACCAACCAGAGAATCCTTACCCCTCTGATGGTGAGACTAGGGTTGAGATAAAACCCACTCTAAGTGTTACTGTAACTGACCCTGACGGTGATCAGATGGATGTTAGGTTTTACGGTACTGAAAGTATGTCAGAACCTATTGGAGTGGCTGAGGATGTGCCTTCTGGTGGTACGGCTTCTGTTGTATGGGAAGATGCTGATGAATATGGAACCGATTATCTCTGGCTTGCAGTGGCAGATGATGGCATAGATAAATCACCTGGATTTCCTTATGCAGAAGTTTGGAGTTTTACAACTAACGGTCAACCATCTATCCCAGATAAACCGGAAGGTCCTGATTATGTATTTGTCAACAATCAATGTACTTATGAAACTCATTCACATGATCCTGAAGATCATTTATTGGACTATGGTTGGGATTGGAATGGTGACGGTGAGGTGGATTACTGGGGCCCACGTGAAAAATCACATACTTGGTCAAATCCCGGTACTTATTTTTTAAAAGTTAAATCAAAAGATGATGATGGTTTAGAAAGTGATTGGTCTGAACCTTTGAGAGTAGATGTTTTTGAAAAAAAAACGTGGAGTTTTTTTTACCCTTTGACAGATAACAAAGGAAAGGAATTTAAAAATACCACGCCTCATATAGATGGTGAAGGTGATATATCAGTAATAGCAAAGTCTTCTAATACTACTGGAGTAATTGGAGGTTTGGTGGAAGCCAGTGTTAACATTATTAACGGTGGATGGGGCGAAGCTGAAGCTGGTCAATCAATAGAATTTTATACTGATAGTTCTAAAACTGTTGAGATTACTGCTGAAATGATTGAACATTATGGAGAAGGTAATCTTGGAGGCTCTGTAAGTGAGTTTAAAATTGGATATAGTTATAATGATGGAGAAAAACATTGGACTGTTATTGATCCGTTTTTAGATTGGGATTGGTTTTTAAGTTTAATTATTCAATTAATCTCAGGTTGGATAGGAGCAAATGTTGAGAGTATATGGCAAGCTATTGCCGAAATTCCTAATATTTTAGTAGATTATTATGGTGTTTTGTCAGATTTACAAGATCTACTAAATGAAGAGAACGCAAAAAAACATATTATAAATTTTAATATGAATACAAATGAAGAGTCTAATAACTTAGTCGAAATATTTGCTTATACTGAATCTGAAGCAGCTAAAGTTCAATATGCTGTATCGAGCTTTATTGGCCAAATAAGCAAAATTAAAGTAGATGGTATTGCTCCACCAACTAAGCCACAAATAAAAATTACTAATTTACCAGATATTGTTGGACAGTCTTTTACTATTAATATTAAGAGTTTAGATCCAAATAATAATGATATCCAATATGAAATTGATTGGGGAGATGGACAAAAGGAAACCACAGATTTTTATTCTAGTGGAGAAAAAATTTCTATAACGAAAGATAATGGGTATTCTAGCCCTGGAGATTATTCGATAACAGTATGTGCAATCGATAAAGATAGGGAAGAATCAGAGTCTACAGAGTTTCAAATAAGTGTTGGAAATAATAAAGCACCATCCAAGCCTAAAATAGTGGGACCATCATCTGGAAAAAAGGATGATCCTCAAACCTTTAGTTTTACATCTTCTGATCCTAATGGTCATACTATTTCTTATTATATAGAATGGGGCGATGGCGACACGTCAACTTCTGCTGAAAGTTTACCCTCTGGTACGATCTATGAAATAAAACATACTTGGGATTCTACAGATAGTTATGTTATTAAAGCTAAATGTATAGATCAATTTGGATTAGAAAGTGAAGAGGCTAGTCATGATATTAAAATTACTACAAAAAGTAAAGACAAATCGTTAGACCTGCCAGTTTGGTTACAAAGAATTTTAGAAAGATTTCCTATATTAAGGCAACTTTTAACATTACATTTGCCATTCTATAAACTATTGATACGGTAATAATAAAATAACTCTTTTTTTTATTATAAAGATGTATATTTCTTTTTATGTTCAGATGCTATTC
>CAZVNH010000378.1:0-2850 GCA_964628575.1 uncultured Thermoplasmatales archaeon
ATGCAGCATAGATACCATCCCCGTTTGGATCCCAACTTGAAAATCCACCTTCACCATCATAAATATCTGCATAATAAAGATCAGTTATCACTCCAGGATCATGAATTGATGAGCTAAGAGGATGCTCAGGATCATCATAGAGATTGTTATATCTAACAGGTAGATACCACATTTTTGTACCTTGATTAGGGTCATCTCTTGGTTTAGCCCAAATAATGTTTTTAAGACCACCAACCAAAAGAACATATTTTATCCCCATTGTTTCTACAGCATCCTTGATGAAATATTTGATTTTCTCAGGTTTATCAGATCCAGTATAGTCTTTGTATATCTTCTCTGTTGTTACAAGTGTTGTTTTAACTCCAAAATTATTTTTATGATCTACAAGATCTGTTAGATACTTCTGAAATTTATTAGGAGCAATAATCACGAGATCATATTCGCTGTTTTCAGGAAGTAGATTATTATTTGGTAGATCATAAGTTACCTCAATATCGGCATCTTGAGCTATAAGTAATTCATTATTTAGAGGAATATATTGAATAGGAGAGACTTCAATGTTTAATATTGTTGCATGGTTTAGATCTTTATCAAGACCGCCTCTAACGCTATAAGAATAAATCGTATTAGGATACGGATCTGAACTCTGATAGATACTTATATCTTTAATTTCATCAGTTTGAATATCATTAGAAACAGCAGTTAATGGCATATGAATGGGTGAAGGTTTAACTTCTGATGCTATTTCTTGTGTTATCGTATTTTTTATTAATACTTCCACATTTACATTTTTAACTCCAAATGGTAAATAGATTGTTTTTACTACTTTTGGAAGCATTGGTTCGCCTGGTGTCATAAAATAAGTTGACGTATCTTCTAAACTAACTTCAAGATATTCATTATCATCTTGTTTTATTGCAATATCTGAAAATAATATATTCATACTTTCAGTTTTTTGAATAACTATTTCTTTTTCTATATTATTATTTTCATTTGATGCAACTCCAACAAAACTTCCTAACATCAAGATGCTTATTACTAAAAATGCTATTGTTTTTTTCATTTAATTATTGTCCCCCAATTATTATTAATCATTATTCTATAACTTAACAATAGTTAACCACAAATATAAACTTTTTTATTTTATTATATAATATTCTAATAATTTAATTTTTATAAACAAAATATTAAATTTCTACTCGTTTTGTACTTCACATTCCTCTTCTTCATCGTTTTCAATTATTTTCGAAACTGAAACAACCTTGTCACCTTTATTAAGTCTCATTATTGTTACACCCATAGTATTTCGTCCCTGTATTCTAATACCATTTACAGGTATTCTAACCATCATTCCATCTTTACTAGTAAGCATTATTTCATCCTCATCATCTGCTTCTTTAACCCAGATGACTTTTCCATTACGCTCATTTGTAATAATTGTTCTAACTCCTTTACTACCTCTGTGAGTCTTTCGATATTCCTGTATAGGACTTCTTTTTCCATAACCATTCTCAGTTATTGTAAGTAGATTTCCTTCTTCACCGACAACAGCCATTGAAACAACGTGATCGCCTTTTCTAAGTCTGATACCGATAACACCACGAGTTACTCGTCCCATAGCTCTTGCTTCTTTTTCATTAAATCGACAGGCTTGTCCATCAGCTGTTGCAATCATAATTGTTTGATTTCCATCAGATAGTCTAGTACCAATAAGCTCGTCATCTTCATCTAGATTTATTGCACGTACTCCATTAACTCTTATATGGCTATATGCTGATAGAACTGTTTTTTTGATTATTCCTTTCTTTGTTACAAATACAAGGAAATGCGCGTCATCAAATTCATGAATAGGAATTGCTGTTTCAACATATTCTCCTTCTTCAAGTCTTGGTAGTAGATTAATTATTGCTTTTCCTTTCGAGTGTCTGCCACCTTCAGGTATTTTATATCCTTTAAGCCAGAATGCTTTACCATGGTTTGTGAAAAACATGATATAATCATGAGTGCTTGTAATAAATGAATCAACTACAATATCTTCTTCTTTAGTTTGCATTCCAACAAGTCCCTTACCACCTCTTCTCTGAGTTCGATATGTTTCACAAGGTATTCGTTTTATATAACCAGTTTCTGTTATTGTTATAACAACGTCTTGTACTGGTATGAGGTCTTCAACCTCGATATCGATTTCACCTTCAACGATTTCTGTTCTTCGCTCGTCATTAAATTTTTCTTTTATTTCAATTAATTCTCTTTTTATTTCGTTTAAAATATTTTGTTTATCACTTAATAGCTCCTCAAGTCTATTGATAAGTTCCTTGGTTTCTTCATAATCTCTTTGAACAGCCTCGATTTCCATACCTGTAAGTTTTTGAAGCCTCATATCAAGTATTGCTTTAACTTGCAGCTCTGAAAATTCAAATCTTTTCATTAGATTTTCTTTTGCTTCATCAACTGTTTTACTTGCACGGATTATTTTGATTACTTCATCGATATTCTTAAGAGCAATCATAAATCCTTCAAGGATATGCATTTTCTCTTTTGCTTTTTTTAAATCAAATTCTGTTCTACGAGTAATTACAAGTACTCGGTATTCAATAAAATGTTGAATTATTTCTTTTAAATTAAGTATCTTTGGTTCACCATTTACAATTGCAAGGTTATTTACTCCAAATGTTGTCTGCATATCTGTATGTTTGAAAAGTTGAGTAAGAACAACATCTTCGATTGCATCTCTTTTTAGAATAATTACTACTCTCATTCCAGATCTATCTGATTCATCTCGTAAATCAGATATCCCTTCGATTTTTTTATCTTTAACAAGCTCTGCAATTGTTTTCAATAGATTCTGTC
>CAZVNH010000379.1:0-2828 GCA_964628575.1 uncultured Thermoplasmatales archaeon
ATGATATAAGAGAAAGCAGAGCAATTCCTGTGATAAAAGAGCTTCTTAAAGAGAAAGCAATAATAAAGCTATATGATCCTCAGGCTTTTAAAAATTTAAAGGAATTATTCCCACAGATAAAATATTGTTCAGCAGAAGATGTACTTGATTCTGTTGCAACAATTGTTATGACAAAATGGAGAGAATTTGAAAATCTTGATTTCTCAAAAAAAACGATAATTGATGGTAGAAAAATACAAAAAGCTCAAAAAGAAAGCAGGATTTACGAGGGGATCTGTTGGTGAGGAAAAAATATGAAAGGATTGATACCTGCAGCAGGATCTGGAGTTAGATTACAACCAATAACACTAGCAATTCCTAAAGAGCTCCTTGTTATTGGTAAAAAAGCATGTATCGAGCATGTAGTAGAGGCATTTAAATTAGCAGGAATAACTGATATAACAATTATTGTTGGCTGGAAAAAACATGCAATTCTTGACTATTTTGGCTCTGGCAAAAGATTAGGTGTAGATATAACATACCTTGTGCAGGATAAAATAAATGGACTTGCAAAGGCAGTTGATACAGGGAAAAAATCAATGGATAATGAACCTTTTGCAGTTGTATTAGGTGATAATTTCTTTTATCCAAAAACATTTTTAAAAGATATAATTAAATTTCATAAAAAAATTAAAAGTGAATGTACTGTCGGAGTTTTCAAAGTAGACGATGTATCACCATATGGAGTTATAAAACCTAAAAATGGTAGTAGAATAGCAGATATCGTAGAAAAACCAAAAAAAGATCAAGCACCTAGTAACTTGGCGTGTTCTGGAATATATGTTTTCGAGCAAGAGATATTTAAGGCTATTGGAAAAACAAAAAAAGATAAGAATGGAGAATATCAGTTAACAGATTCAATAAAGATTATGATAAACAATAACAAAAGTGTTCATTACATGGAATTACCAGGTACCCATATCGATATCGGAACACCTGAAACATTAAAAAAAGCAAATGATTTTTTTGCTAATTTAAAAGAAAAATAAAAAAAAGAAGAATATATTAACTTAAAAAAACATTTTTTTAACATAAAGTTTTAATGATTAGTTTTGTTTTTGTAATTCTCATTGCAGGGGTAGCCAAGCCTGGTCAACGGCGATAGACTCAAGATCTATTCCTGAAGAGGTCCGCGGGTTCAAATCCCTCCCCCTGCACTCTATTTTCTTTTTCGAATCCAAATAAAAAATATAAATAATGAAACCAATAACATAAATATTTCAAAACCAGGAGTATTATCAGATGATGTTCCTTTAATTGAATCATCATCGTCTGGATTAAGAGGATTTCCATCTTTTGTGGTATCCTCCCCAGAATTTCCATCATCATTTATATTATTATAAGCGTTACAATTTAAAATACTATCATAAAGAATTCCACTAAAAAGTAGATATTTTTCAAGAATTCCAAATGATGTTTCTTTCCATTTATTTTCAATTTTACTTGTTTCAATCGCATCATCTATATGATTTTTTAATATAAAATCATCCCATGATGCTTTTCTAAATTCTTCAAAAACTGTACTATAATAATACCCTTCTATATTATAAAGATCTGATTTGTAAGGATAGGGTAAAATAACTTTTGAATCATTATCTGGTTCTTCATGTAATATTATTGGTAAATACTGAGAATAAATCATTGACTTAAAAATATGTGATAATCTAATATAATCAGATGATTTAAACAGATGAGTCCACGCATCTTTATAGTTTTCAAGATTTGGATTAGTAATAAATTCCTTCATCTTTGATTCAGCTGTAGATAAATGATTTATTGCAGGTTGAGCCCATGCAACTTCTGATAATCCTGCATAAAAAATTTCAATATATGATCCATCACCAAACCATCCTTCGGCTCGATCTTCATCATTTCTATAAGTAAAAACTTCTTCCCATGTAAGATCTGGTGTTATCTTAAAAACAAATTCTAAACCTATAATTGACCAATTTTGATATTCCCCAATTTCCCAATTGTCAATATCCAAAAGACCGTTTTCAATATCATTATCTGCAGGATCACTATCATATTTTTCTAAATCTTGTTTAAGTTTTTCAAACCTATTCTGAGAAGTTAATACAGCACTATCAATATCACTTTTAACATAATCAACAGAATATAAAATATTTAAAACTTTGTAAACTGTAAGCAAATGAGATAAATATGATAATACAATATTAAACAACTCATCAAATACTTTTTTACCAACTGCTTTTATACCAGCTTTAATAAAAAATTCTTCAACACCTGAAGATATCTCACTATTCTCTTCAAACCAATCATATAATTGATTGGTTGTACTATAAAAATTTTCTCCATTGATAACACCTTGCATTTTACTAGCTATTTCATATTTATGTTGATTGAAATACCATTCTCTATATAGTTCAAAAGCTTTATCACAATCATCAATATATATCTTATTCTTGTAGTTATATAAACTAAGTTTTACATTTCCAACATTTGGAAATATCTTTTGAGGCTCCATAAAAAAAATCATCAAAAGATAATCATCTTTAACAAAGCAATCATATCCATAATTTGCACCTAAATCTTCAGCTAAACTATCATAATCAATATCTAATAATCCACTATCGCAACCAAATTCTTCTTTAATTTCTTCTATATAAACTGCTTCAATTGCATTTAACTCAAGACCATTCACATCATAATCAGTTCCTGTATCAGTTATTCTTAAAAACCTACATTCAGTTATTCCAAAATTATTTAAATCAATACTTATAGCAGTAAGAGGAGCAGGAGGACCAATATCAATACCTCTCTGAAAC
>CAZVNH010000380.1:0-2816 GCA_964628575.1 uncultured Thermoplasmatales archaeon
ACTAATGCTTAAAAATATGAAAAGAATTGATGGCTTCTCATCTGCGGGTCTTACATCCTCGGTTTCAGACCACGCAGTATTCACAGCCTATTCAATTAATAAAAATCTAAAAAATCCTATTAAAATAAAAAATGAAGAAAATACTCTGAAATTTAGTATAGAAATTGAAAAAAAATCTGGTTGGAAGTTAAACGACTTAAAGTTTGAGAATAGAGATATAAAAGAAAAATTATCGGATGTTATAAAAATTTTAAAAGATAATATTAAATATATTTCATTAACAAGAAATAAATCTGAAGGAAATGATGTTTTTAAAAGAGATTCAATTATTCCAAAAGAAATAACCGAAGATATAATTAAAATTGAAAGCAATTATGAAGATGATACTTTAGATCTAACTAGAAATAAATTAAAACGAAATTTGAAAGAAACAAATTCAATTATTCAAAATATTAGAGGTTATGGAAATAGCCTCCTTTTAGATGCCGATAGTTTTGGAGGAAGAATTCCAATTAGTGAATTAGGGGGAGGAGACCAAGAAATTTTATATTTAATGTATAGTATCGTTAAAAGTGATAAACCTATTATATTAATAGAAGAGCCTGAGGTGCATTTACATTCCGAACTCCAACGTGAAATTTTTAACATAATTAAGAAGTATTCTAAAGAAAAACAATTTATTTTTACAACTCATTCACCTATTTTTGTTGATAAAAGTAAGTTAGAAAACACGTATATAATCGAAAATGACATGCAAAAATCACAAGTAAAAAATATCGAAAATGAAAAACAATTAAAATCTGTTTTATTTATATTAGGTATAAAACCAAGTGATATTTTCTTTGCAGAAAAATTATTATTTGTAGAAGGAGAAAGTGATAGAATATTCTTCAATTTACTAGCTAAAAAACTAGACATGCCATTTTTAAAAGAAAACATTGCAATTTATTCAATTGGTGGAAAAAGTAAAGGAAAAAGACATCTAAAGATGTGGAATGAAATTACTAAATCAGTTAAAATTCCAAAATTTTTTATTTTAGACAAAGATGCTGAAGAAGAAGCAGAACAACTAAAAGAAGAAGATAAAGAAATAAACTATAAAATTCTTAAAAAAGGTGAGTTGGAAGACTATTACCCAGATGCTCTAATTATTGATGGATTAAATTCTATTTATAAAAAACTAAATTTTGATAAAAATAATGCCAATAGTAAACAGTTATATAAAGAGTTATCAGAGAATAAAAAAGTCGGAGTGATATTGAAAATATTAGGTACAAAAAAAATATTATCAAAAGAGGATATGAAAGATAGTCTTAAAAAGAATGAATGGAAGTTTGAACTAGCTAGTTATATTGGAAGAGAAATAGACAACAAACAAATAGATCCAGAATTAAAGGAAATAATAAATACTGTAATTTCAAATTTAAAATAACGAGTGTTTTATGGGACAAGAAAAAAAAGAATACAATGTATCTTTATCAGATTGGATAAATTATTTTGAATGGATTGTAGAAGGTTATGAAAATACTTTTGGTTCTGGTTTAAACACAGTTTTTCAAATTGCAGCAATAATAATAGCTCTCTTTTCATTTTCTGCAGCTACATATTCTTTAGCAGCAATATTTGCTCAGAGTGGTATTGAACTTAATATTTCACCAGTTGTTAACACTATTATGGCATTATCTATTATCCTTGCTTTTTTTTCAGTTTTTTTTATAGGTTATGCATATCATAAAAAAATATCAAAAAAATCTAGATATGTAAAAGCAAAAACTCTCCTTGATCAGATTATGAGAGGAGATATTTCAGATCCAAGAATTATAAGAGAAAAGTGGTATAGAAATCTGATTATAAAAAACGAAAGGAAAGATGTTAAAATGAAAAATCAAAAAAGTTCTATTAATATAAATAAAGATGATTATTACCGAGAAGTACATACTAGAGAAAGATTAGTTGGAATATTTTTAATAATTAGTGGTTTTATTTTAGCTTATTCAAAAGAATTAATTAAAGAACTTTTAGTTTTAATATTTATTATGTATATCATATTCACATTATTTTATTATATTTTTTTAACTAGAACTAAAGATCAATATGGAACTGATTTTTTTGGTTTTTTATCATCTTATGCTTTTAGCATGTTTTTACTACTATTTGTTTTTAGTTATATTACTGATTCAATATTACCTTTGGACATACTATTTCTATTTCTTTTTATTTTATTAACAGGAACATTTACATTCGCACTTTTATCACCTTTAACTAGTGAGAAATTGATAAAAATTACAGATAATTTTTCAATAAATTTTAAAAATAATCATCCAAATTTTTCAAAGTTTTTAAAATGGATTACAATAATTGGTTTTATCTGTTTAATGATATACTTATATTACTGGGGATATTACTTGCAGTGAAGGTATAAAAACTGCTAGGTATTAATGTAAGACCTTGCGGGTTTTTTTACCTATAAAAAATTTAAAATACCTTTATTGTTTATTTTGTAATGAAAATTATGTTAAAGAAACCAATATTTAAGGATAATAAAAAGATTATATTTTTAGGTATAATATTTATAATTATTTTTATAGTTGCAGGATTTTTAGTCTATTTCGGTTTTTCTTCAGAAGAGGAAACAGTAATTTTATCAGGTGTGGTTGACCATAAGGTTGTAGGAATACATACGTCCGATACTTCACAAAGTGTTTTTATGATTACTGATGGAGGAGCTAACATACTTAATGAAGATGTTAGAAATTTATTTCCAAATCCATTAAATCATTCTACTATAGTTATTACTAAATCTATTGAGGAAAAAA
>CAZVNH010000381.1:0-2810 GCA_964628575.1 uncultured Thermoplasmatales archaeon
TTTACGTTCAATTCCTAGTTGGAGTTTTGCTGCATGGGGTTGTGATTTTGGAATTTATCTAAATATTACAAGAACTGTTGCTGAAACAGGTGAATTATTTCCACCATACTCTGGTTGGGGAAGTTCATATAATTATTTTCCTGTTTTGTATGCAATAAGTGCTTTTGCTCATTGGGTTACCGGAATTGAAATCGTTGTTCTTATGCCAAAACTTATACCAATTTTTGGTGGATTAACTATTTTTATTTTTTATTTTATTGTTAAGGAGTTAACTGATAATAAAAAAATAGCTCTTATATCAAGTTTGATTCTTGCGGTTTTACCATTCCATGCTTATCAAACAAGTCATGCTTCTCCATTAACTATTGGTCATTTTTTCATGATGATATGTATATATCTTTTAATAAGATACCGTCAAAATATTGTATTCTATTATCCACTTTTTATATCGACAGTTCTTCTGATAATGTCACATCATCTAACAACATATATGTACCTAATATCCCTGATTTTCATTGTATTTTTTGAAAACGCTAGTTCAGATAAATGGACAAAAACTTTGAGAAGAGATGTTTTTTATATACTTTTTACAAGTGTACTTATATTTTCCTATTGGGCATTTATCGCAACACCAGTATTTGAAGAATTCATGCAATCAGAGATCAATCTATTTGGTATAAAAATTGAATCAACTCTAACAATAATACTTTTTTATGTTTTCTTTTTCTGCTCCTTCGGTTTTATTAAACTAATTAGAAGATTAAATAGATATATTATATCCTGCGAAGAAAAAGATGATCAAAGTCTACGCTTAAAAATATTTAAAGCAGTTAATCCTTTTAGAAAACCAAGTTATCCATCTATTAAATCTCGTATTTACATTGTAATTGGTGGAATTATTGGTTTTGTATTTATCATGGGTTTCTTTGCCCTTATTGATATGCCATGGCTTCAATTCAAATTTCCATTAGAAACAATCCTTTTATCATTACCATTAATCACTGCTGCAGGTTTTGCTATTGCAGGTTTTAGATTCACAGCTATTGTTAAAAATGGTCAATTTATTAGAGGCTGGCTTATAGCATTAATGGTTTCCCTGTTTTATGGTCTAATTACAAATAGTAATATCCTTCTTCCACACAGACATTTTGAATATATAATGTATCCTCTATCATTTCTTGCAGCTTATGGAATTGGGGCTACTTTTTCAGATCCAAATTATTCAATATTACTATCAAATTTAAAAGATAAAAAGGAATATTTTGTACACTATTTTTCTAAAAAAATAACAGTTACACATAAAAAACGCGTATTCAATTTGATAGTTTTAATTCTACTTGTTTCTTTAATGGGAACAACTGTTTATTCAGTACATCAATCACTCAATCAGTCGATAGAAGATATTACTCAAGCTGATCTTGATGCTCTTCAATGGATGGAACAAAACCTTGATAAAAATTCTTCTTTAATTGCATCTGATCATCGTCTCGAGAGAATGTGTGAAGCATCTGGTTTTAATGCGACAAAAGATGAAGCTCTTGTTATTTGGGAAGCAGAAACCTATGATGAATATATTGATGAACTTCTAGGAATAGGAAAAAATTATAGCAGAATAACACATATTTTTCTTGATAATATAATGGTTGATAATCTTGTTCATTTAAGTATCAAACATGGAACTAGTTATATGACTGAACCATCATATTATAAATTTCAAAATCCTCCGTTTAAACGGATTTATCCAGAGACACATCAACATTATGATCTGATAACAAATGACCCAATTAGCTGGGCTGAAATATATGAAGTTGATTGGGAGTATATCGAGTCTCATAATATATCATAATGATTTACTTTTTCATTTTGTTTATTACTTTTAAATATTCTTTTTCATATTGCTCTGCAACAGATTGCATTGAATGTTTTTTTATAAGATCTAAACTGTTTTTACTCATCTTTTTCTGAAGCTTTTCATTAGATAATATTTTAACAATATACTCTGCCATTTGTTCACTATTTTTTGGTTCAAAAACAAAACCGTTATTATTACTTGCAAGCTCTGGAAGGGCCCCTTTATCAACTACTACAACAGGTAGACCTGTTGCAACTGCTTCCATTGTTACTAATGATTGAAGCTCTGCCTCAGATGGAAGAGCGAAAACATCTGCAATAGAATATATATTTGGATAATCTTTCCAATCAAGGAAATCAGTAAAAGTAGTGTTTTTCATGACTTTTAATTCATTTGCAAGTTCAATAAGCCATTGTTTATAATCTCCGCCTTCACCAACTATTAGAAAGTGTGCATCAATTTTTTTTGTTACATATGGTATTGTCTTAATTAAAACATCAAGGTTTTTTTCTTCATTAATTCTACCTGTACATAAAACTATTTTTTTATCAGGTAAATCCAATTTTTTTTTAAGATATTGGCCGTTATTATCTGGATTAAAAATATCTGTTTTCAGGCCATTTGAAATGGGAGTAATATTTGCTTTTAAACCTTTTTCTTTATAGATATTCGCTCCTGTTTGTGTTGGAATTGTAACATTATTTACATGGTTGAAGAAATAAACAAGGTACCACCAAAATAGATTCTCTATTTTTTTATAATTTTTTAGTCTGTAAAAAGGAGTAATCATATTTTCAGGTAAAATATGAATAGATCCAATTAATGGAATTTTAAGTTTTTTTGCCCATAATACAGCACATATACTAACTGGAAAAGGTGAACATATATGTATAATATCAGGTTTAAATTTTTTAATAATACTCTTAATTTTTAATATCGGAAAAGGACTGAAATTATA
>CAZVNH010000382.1:0-1414 GCA_964628575.1 uncultured Thermoplasmatales archaeon
CTTCATGACATGTATGATCAAATGGATATGCTTAAAGGAATGGGATCACTTAAAAAAGTAGCTGAAATGCTTCCAATGGGATTTCCAGGGAAAGGAAAAATCAAGGATGAAGATATGGATAATACAGAAAATAGGCTTCAAAAGTTTAAATATATTATGGACTCGATGACAGATAAAGAAATGAATGACCCATCACTTGTTAGAGCCTCAAGAATTAAAAGAATAGCAAGAGGAGCAGGAGTAGAAAACAAAAATGTAAAAGAACTTATTAAATACTATAATGTGATGAAAAGAACAATGAAAGGCATTTCAGGAAACAGAAAGGTTAGAAAAAATCTAATGAAACAACTAAAATTTGGTCAATAATAAAATATTTTTAAGTTTTATATGTTATTTAAAAACCAGGAAGAATTAATTGAAAATGGTCAAACCCCTAAGTTAAAACAAATTCGTAGGGAAATCCTTGAGATTATTTCAGCAGCAATTGATGCAGTTGATCCATATAAATCTGTTAGATCTATTATTCAAGAAAATAAAATCCTTTTATCCAATGAAGAAATTAATATCAATGATTATAATAATATTTATGTTGTTGGTTTTGGAAAAGCATCTATTGGTATGGCACAAGCAGTAAGTGACTCAATAAAAATCAACAGAGGAGTTGTAGTATCAAATAATAAAAATAATTTTGTTAAGAATGAAAATATTCAGACAATAATTGGAAGTCATCCAATTCCAGATGAAAACAGCATTAAAGCTGCTAATAAAATAATTGATTTAATAGATGAATGCAAAGAAAATGATTTATTAATAATTTTAATTTCAGGAGGTGGCTCAGCTCTTTTATGTAAACCCCGTGTTAGTTTAAAAAACCTACAAATCATCACAGATTTATTACTAAAAAGTGGTGCAAATATAAACGAAATTAACACTATTAGAAAACATTTATCATTTGTTAAAGGAGGGCAACTAATTCAACATACAAAATGCAAGGTAATTTCTTTGATAATATCTGATATTATTGGTGATCCTATTGAATTTATATCATCAGGCCCAACCTATCCAGATTCTACAACATATCTCGATGCAAAAGAAATTTTAGAGAAATATAATTTATGGGGTAGAATACCAGGAGAAGTGAAAAAGATAATAAATTTGGGATTAAAAAATCAAATTTCAGAGACACCTAAAAAAAGTGATAATATATTTAAAAACGTAACAAATCATATAATTGCTAACAATAAACTTGCTTGTATATCAGCAGAAAAAAAGGCACAAGATTTACGATATAAAACAATGCTTCTAACTACTCGTCTTGAAGGTGAATCAAAAGAAATTGGAAGATATTTAATAAATAAAGTAAAGAATTACAATATAATTAATAATAAAATTCTCTTTATATCTGGTGGGGAAA
>CAZVNH010000382.1:1424-2804 GCA_964628575.1 uncultured Thermoplasmatales archaeon
CAACTGTTACAATAAAGGGTAAAGGAATTGGTGGGAGAAACCAAGAAATGGTATTAAGTATAATTACAGATATATCAGATAATAATATTGTATTCACTTCTTTTGCAACAGATGGTATAGATGGAACTAGTGATTCAGCTGGAGCTATTGCCGATTCACATTCGTACAGAAAGGCTTTGCAGAAAAATCTTAATCCAATAGATTATCTTAAGGATAACAATTCATATAATTTTTTCAATGAATTATCAGATTGTTTAAAAACCGGGTTAACAGGAACAAATGTTATGGATATACAATTAATTGTTAAATTTAATTAAATCTAAGAATAATTCGAAAATCTTCCAAAAAAATATATATAATAACTACACCTAATTGAACTACAGTAATATAAACCATAAATTATATAAATATAAATAACAGATATAAAATAATAATTAATAAAATAATGTATTTAATTTAATACCTAATGTAGGAGATACGATATGAGTAAAAATAAAATAGTAAAGAAATCCATAGCTTTATGGATTGTTTCATTATTCTTATTTACCTTTAACTTTTCTCATAATGTAGTTGCTCAACCTTCAATAGATACAAACGATGGAGTATGGAGCGATAATTTTAATTACACGAGCACCGATGATGCTAAGGGTGAGGATTATATATTTAGTAATTGTACTCTATCAAATGGAACAGTTGTTCTAGACAATGGCTCATATGATAATACCTATGATTATAACTCAAAGAGTGATAATATTATAGGTTGGTACCATGATGAAACATTAAGTCATTCATCTGATGAGGGATTATCAGGTGCCATATCTGAGTTGATAAATCCTGATCTTTATGACGGGAAAGATTTTAATGCGGCTGATTATAACGGAATTAAAGAAAAAAATGAAAATGTTACTAAAACACAGGCATATATCGATTGGAGAACAGATATTGCATATTCTCCTATTCATCAGTTTAGATTCATAATTAATGAAGATAAAACTAATATCGATATGGTTACTATTTCATGGAGTTTTGGTGACTTTAAAGAAGATACAAATCTTGATACTATTAAAATGTATGTATGGCAATATGGCAGACTTATACCACGCTGGGAAGAATCAGGAAATATTAATTATAACTCAGACGAGATAGGAAGAGAAGATTATGATTTTGCAAAGGAATTTAATCATACTAAATTAATTAGTAGCCAAGGTTATATTGATATTTTAATTATTGGAACACCATATGATTTTGAAAAGAAAACAACTTTATATTCTGACTATATTAAAGTTGATGTTCATGTTAAAGAAGGATATCGAACTGATGGTTATATAATCTCACCACTTATTGAACCTTCACCATTTTATGGATGGGAAAGGATTATCT
>CAZVNH010000383.1:0-2798 GCA_964628575.1 uncultured Thermoplasmatales archaeon
TTGTTTGTGCTTTTTATGTTCGATTTTTCTATGAGCTAACTGTTTAATAGATTTAAACGTATTATCAGAAAATACAACTCGTTTGTAGTTAACATCACAACCAACTACATTAAAAGATCCAGTTGGTTCAGGAAGTTCATTTACTTCTGACATTTTACAATATAACTTATTAGATTTTTTGTAGATTTGAATAAGTTTAATTTTATTTAAATTAATTTTTCTAAGAATTTTCTTTCCAAATAGTGGAAAATATTTTCTATGAAATTTTAACCAATAATTAGTTAATTTTGTTTTGGTTGATTCTTCAACATAGAAAGATTGATCTAAAAATATAGAAGGACTAATTGGTCTTTTTGGAAGTTTAGTTCCTTTTTTAGGAAAATAACAAGAACAAAAATTCTGAATAACTTTTGAATTTAGTTCAGGAAAAAATCTTCTACATTGATGATACAACATTTTCTGGTTAAACCACCAGTTAACTCCAAACCTTTGTTTTAATTGAAAAATATACCAAGATAAATCTTCAATAATTTCTAGTTGAGACAAAAGATAATCAACTTTACAATTATTTCCAGAAATTAAACAAGTATAAGATTTACAAGATTTCATTATTTACCTTTTTGGTCTTCTATATATTTTTTAACAACATCTAAAGTTACAGAACCAACTGAAGAAATAAATATTGAACGAGTCCAAAGAGTTGGCATTTTTAATAGATGAGGAAATTCTTTTCTTAATATATTTGAAGAAATTCCTTTTAATTTATGGATACATTTAACTATCCCAAAAGATGGATCACAAGAAATAACCATATGAACATGTTCAGGCATAATTTCAATATCAGTTATTTCAAATTTATATTTATTTGAAATTTCAAAGAAAAGTTCTTTAACTCTATTTTCAACATTTCCAACTAAAACTTTTCTTCTATATTTAGGTGTGAAGATCACATGATAATAACAAGAATAAACTATATGTGTATTAGATTTGTATTGTTTATTTGGATTTTCTATTTTCATAATCTCCACCTATATATTTATTTAGATTTATTGTTTATATATATTTGTTCTCGAAAATTTTCGTGGAAGACGCAGAATTCATCCGGATGGTTGAAACCACCGGCTTTCTTCTGGTCAAGTTGTAATATTGTACCGCATTGTTTGCATTTAATTTTTCCACCCATGTGATCACCATCCTTTTTTAGCATACTTTATTTGCTAAATTTCCAGTTGAACATTCATCTCTATGACCATATTTATAATGACACTTTTTACACACAGACCATGCTAAATCTGGATCTAATGAAAAAAATGGTTCTATTTTTTGTGGTCTTTCATGATGAACATGGTCTGCTTTTTCTCCACAGTATTGACATATATATTCATCACGTTCTAATACAAACTCTCTAAATATTTGATATTCTTCTTGTGTATATAGTGCTAATGCTTTTTGATATGTAGTGCCTCCCTTTGACGCATATAACGGGCAGATGTCTTTACATTCTTGACAACAATAAAAATAAGAATTATCTGTACCATGTAATTCTAGGCATCTAATTCTTTCATATAATTGTGTTCTTGTTGGTATAAACCACCCGCCTTTCTCTTTAGAATTTTCACACTCGTGATTTTTACAATGTACTTGAATTTCTTTTTCATTTGGTTTATCTGGATTATATCTTATCTCTTCTATTTGTGAGAAAAAAGGATATTTTTTTGTTATTCTTTTTATAGTAAGATACATATGATGATTAGTACCTTTTTTAGCAAAACTTCGCATTCTTTTTAATTGATCAGATTTCTCTATACCAAACAAATCTTCATATGATCTCCCTTTAAGAGCATTACTTTGTCTTTGTCTTGTTTCTTCTGATACAAATTTTCCTTTTTTTATTTTACTTAATTTTTTTCTAAGCTTTCTTGCTTTAACCGAACCATGTAAATCTTTATAAGTTCTTCCTTTAAGAGCACGACTCTGTTTGTGTTTCGTTTCTATAGATCGTTTTTTACCATAGTTAGGATTCTTACATCCAATATTTAAGTTACTTATTTTTTGACGAAAACCACTACATTGTTGCCAAACTTTACTACAACACCATTTACCATTTTTTAATTGATAACAAGCTTCTTTCCCACACCCATAACTACAGAAATTCTTAAAGGTTTTTGCCATAATAATTTCCATTAAACATAAACGAACTTTCCACAATAATAATAGTATAAAGATTGAAAAAATTAGTAGCAGGAAGGTGTTCTACAATGCCAAACCCGTTCAACCAAAAATTGGGCGAATTCTTTTTGTAATCTGGTTTGATATTACATAGACATGGAAGGGAAGTGGCCATATGATATCCCCTTCTATCAATAGGCGATACTTTAGCAAATACCTGTGGGTTATGAACATGCGAATAAACTACATTGCCCTCAAAAGCTTCAAGTGTTTTTGCAGTATGAAATTTATTCCAATAATAACCATGAATAACATTTAGTTTTCCAACTTTATGGATATCATTAAATTTAATAATTTTATATCCTCGTTCTTCCAAGTGAAGATATTTCTCCAAATTTATAATTCCGTCCAATTCAGGATGTTCTTCAATATATATCTGAAGTCTTTCTTCATGATTTCCCATCATAAAAACTCGACGAGTATCATCTTGCGTAAGTCCTTCATGAACTTGTAAAATATTTTCGTCAAAATCTTCATACTCTTTTACTAATCTTTGACCCTCTTTTAATAATGGTTTTCTACGATTCCAATATGATACACAATCTAGAGAAACTTGATCTCCCATATAT
>CAZVNH010000384.1:0-2793 GCA_964628575.1 uncultured Thermoplasmatales archaeon
AAAAATACCAAATCAAAATGCTGATAATGAAAAAGACAATGGGGATAACCAAGGGCAAACAAATGGACCTCTTGGATTAGAAATTGGTGACCTTTTATTTTGTGATATTAAACCTGGTCTAGAAGAAATAATAGGACATGGAGTACCTGGGAACTCAAATGACCATGTCGCAATGTACATTGGAAATGATCGATTTATTCATGCAATACCAATCTTTGGTGTTACAATAACAACATTAAAAGGAATCGAAACCTGGGCGACAAATATAGTAGGTGGAAGAGTAATTTCAGCATCAGAAGAAGAAAAAATTGTAGCAGTCGAATGGTCACAACAACATATAGGTAAAAAATATCAAAGCCCAAACACAAATGCAAATTATATACCAGATGATCCAAATGATGAAAATTCTAATGTATGGTATTGTTCAGAACTTGTTTGGGCTTCATATTATAGTACAACACAAAAAAGAATAGATTTATGCTATACAACCTGGGAACCAAATGGATATAAAAGCTATGTTTTTGTATCTCATATACTCCCAGACAATGATGTTGAAACATTTCAAAATATAAAACCAACCGCACATTCAAATCATTATTTATATACATATGATAATCCAAAAATAGTTAGATTCGGTTCATGGAATAGTGTAGATCCTGATGGCGAAGGAAGTAGTAATCCAATTGGATATCGATGGGATTTTGATAACGACGGTATATGGGATACTGATTGGTTAGTTGAATGCGAAATAACTTATGAATATGAATATCTCGGCATCTATGAATATAAATTAGAAGTAATAGATAATAAAGGTGAAACCGATGAAATAACCAAAGAAGTTACAATTATTGATAACCACCGACCAGATAAACCAAATAAACCAATAGGATCATCTGAAGGATTAACAAATAAATTCTATAGTTTTAAATCATCAGCACAAGATATAGATAATGACCAAATATATTATTTTATAAATTGGGGTAACGGTCAAGGTAGTGATTGGATCGGACCTTATCAATCAGGAGCAACATTCACAGTAATAAACAGATGGACTGAACCAGGGACATATAGAATTAGTGTAAGAGCAAAGGATCAAAATGGTGCAATAAGCTCATTATCAGATTCTCTTGAGATTGTTATTATTGAAAATGATGCAGAAACAGAAAATAACAAATAATACATAATAAAATATTATCGATTTTTATACTTCTTTATGATTCTTTAAAAAATTAGTACAAATTAAAGAAAAATGGGCCAGGTCAAAATCAGATATTACACCTGTTATATTGGTGTTAGCCATATCTTAATTCCTTTTTTAGTCGACATCTCAAGTTAAAAAATTTGTGATTTAAAAAATTCTATCATAAAAATAGCGTATCGATTGTAATATAATATATTGTTTTAACAATAAAAATTTTTTTCTTGATTAATATTTACATTTGTTGTAATTAACAATTGTTAGAAATATATTTAAATAAATTTTTTATATTTAAATTATACAAAATTGTATTATGCAGGAGGAATATAATGAATATTGAAAAAAAAATATTTGGTATTTTGGTTTGTTTACTATTGATTACATCTGCTGTTATACCTGTATCAGGATATATATACAAGAAGAGTAAAAAAGATATAAATAATAAAGATTCTCAAGTTCTACCTGGAATATATTTTTATCAAGTTGATTATCTATGGACCTATTCTACCTTTATTAATTCAGATACTGGTCTAATTGTTGTAGATATTGATGAACTAAAGGCAGCAACTGGGTTAGAATCTGGATATGTAAATGTTTATACATCAGTAGGATGGGTCGTAAATAACCTTGTAATCATTCAAGATTCTACAACAAATGACTATCCATATCCTACTATTGCAACCTATTTTGATTTAGGGAAAAGTGGAGAAGTAACTAGTATTGGTGCTTATATAGAATATACAGCTGAACCATATATATCGTTTGTCTACAGTGCAGTATTACCACCATATCCTGTATATGATACTCATCTCACTGCTGAAGGTGGTGAAAATCCTATGATCAGAAGAGCAAATCCTCCAAACACTGATACTCTCCCTGGTCCTGGAGGAAATTTTAATCCACTCGGGCTAAACGCGAATTGTGTTCAGAAAGAACATCCTAATGTTGAATGCGCTCATAGACAATGTGTTCCAATTGCTTATGCAAATAATCTTCAGTATTTAGAAAATTGGTATGGAACATATATTCAACAAGATCATATACTTGGTCTTGGATTGGATGGTTCCCTTGTAGGAATACTTGAACATCATATGGAACGTGGCTTTTGGAATCGAGAGCAAGGTTATAATACGAAATATAATAAATCTATAATAGGTCTTATTAATTATACATACACATCGTCAGTTACTGGTATTGAAATTCGACATCAAGGTTGGAAGGGCAATCAGAATATTGAACACGATCATGACCCAGGTTATGTTTCATATGGACAAGGAACAACTATAAAGTTTGATTTTATCTATGAAGAAGTTTGTGCAGGATCAGCAGTTGAGTTAGCTTACATTATAGAGACGGGTGGCGGGCATATGGTCCAAATTGTCGCTGCTGGATATATCCGCGATGTTCCATATATTATCTATCTAGATGACCCATACCAAGCAGATTATCCCAACGGAGACTCACTGGGAACGCAACCACCAAAGCCTCAACAAAAATTCCTAATAGATACTGATAATGATGGTAAATATAATCTTCTTAATGACCCTGAGGAGGAAAGTGGTCCAGCTGAAGTTGTATGTATATACGTTCAGCAG
>CAZVNH010000385.1:0-2783 GCA_964628575.1 uncultured Thermoplasmatales archaeon
ATACAAAACTGTGCTTCCATCATTATTTCGTACTTCCCAGCAGATCAAAGGAAAATCAATATTATTATTTACATCATAGAAATAGCTCTGATCCTGCTCAGTTGGGAATAATACCAACTTTTTCCAGGAAAAATCAAATGGCTGAAAATCTTTATTTATATTATCTGGAATTAATGATTCAACATCACGCCAGTGAATTTCATATTTAATTATGTTATTGTTTTCAATATTTTGATGCAGTAAGATATAATCATTTTTTACAACAACTCCATCAATATTATGCTCCCAGTATTGCACATTTATTCCATCTATAATTTTATTTTCAATAAGTGTTTTATTATGAATATTCTCAATTTTATTTAATATATCAGGATAATTATTGATTATGCTTCCATTTATTGCAGGAAGAAAACCCGCAAATATAAAGAATAATAAAACAGTTGCTACTAAAAACTTTTTAGATTTATTTCTAAGCATTTCTATCACACTCCCCAACTATTACATAAGATATAATGATTTAAATCTTTTCAACAGTAGATTTAACTTTTTAATTTTAAAAAATAGAAAGAACAGATATTATGTTTTTATTAGTTTTTATAAATATCAGAAATATTTATATGTAAAAATACGGAAGGAAAATAAAAGAAAAAAGAAGAAAACCTAGATTTTTAATATTTTTTTAACTGTTAAAAGTAATTGTCCTGCATCCTCAATACTTAACTTAGCATCATTTTTTGTTTCTATAAAATCTAAACCATAAAGGGTTTCATGTCGTTCTTTTCTGAAGGAATCTAAAGAATTTATTAGATATGGAGGGATTTTATTAGAATAATTCTCCTTGATGTATAAAACTAGACAGATATGGCTTTTTTCCTGGATTCCATCATTGTATAATAAAGCTCTTGATGAGTGAAACATTGAGGTATAACCATAAATAATCGTCGGTCCGTATAACTCTTTTGAAAAAGCATTTTTTGCAGTTTCAAGTTTTTTTTCTGCAATTTCTAAGGATCGTTTGGCTTTGTTAATATCCGATGGGATGTTTCTAAGCATTCTTTTTTTAAAGCATTCATCGATGTTCATTCTATCACAGGAATATCTCCAAGTAATGCTATTCCGTCCTTTAGTATTTCTCTATAGAAGGGTTTATCATGTTTTGCATGGTTCCTCCATTCTGACCATTTCATTATTAAAAGATTTATTTCCTTGTTTAACTTTTTTTCATATTTGGAGGTGTCAATCTTGGTTTTTTGTCCAATTACTAACATATCTATATCGCTTTTTTTATCATCTTTACCTTGTGCAGTTGATCCATACAATGTAATACTTGAGATCGCCGGTATTTTTTCTTCCAGATAGTCTAGTATATTGGAATCTTGGATTTTTTTAATGGAATATGCTATTTTTAATTGTTTGAAGAATTGGTTTTCCATGTTTGGTTTTAAATATCTTTGATTTCCCTGTCTTTTTTCAATTAATATTTTTTGATTTACAAGATCATCAGCTATTTTTTTTGTTGAGAATATACTTATTTTTGCTTTTCTTGATAATTCCCTTAGATGTATTTGTTCATATGGATTGTTGAAGAAGTATTGCATTATTTTCATTGAGATTGTATTAAATATCATATCATATGTTATATTTTTTAATACATTTAAAATTATTGTTTTTTTAAAAAAACAATTGTTATATTTTTTGATACAACAAAATATGTAAATATTGATGAAATGATAATAAAAAATATATTATGAAAGAAAAACTTAGAAATGAAATAAAAGAAAAAAGAAGAAAACAAATAAAAGAAGAACAAAGAATAAAAAGCAAAGAAATAACAGAAAAACTGTTTAGCCTAAAAAAATATAAAAATGCAAAGACTGTTCTTTTTTATGTATCGTATAACGATGAAGTCTTTACTCATGAGATGATAAAAGAAGCACTAAATGATAAGAAAGTAGTAGTACCAATCAGCAATACTAAGGATGAAACACTTAGTCTGTCTGTTTTAAAGTCGTGGGATGATTTAGAAATTGGTTCTTATGGAATTCTTGAACCAAAAAAGAAACGCATTAAAGAGATGAATATTGATCTAATTGATTTAATTATTATACCAGGAGTCGCTTTTGATATTAATGGTAATAGGATGGGACATGGAAAAGGATATTATGATAAACTTTTAGAAAAAACAAAAGCAACAACAATTGGTCTATGTTTTGAGTTTCAACTAGTTGAAAAAATACAAATAAAACCTCATGATATTCCAGTTAATATAATCATTACTGAGAAAAGAGTTATTTATTGTAAGATTAAAAATTTATAATTCATCTGCTTTTTCAAATAATGCCTCTCTAATTCCATTAACTGCTTCTTTTTCATTAGCTGGAGTTTTTTTAAGGTTCATAAGAATATATGAATGTTGATTAAAAAAGTAAATTACTCCAGTTTTATCAGAATACCTCATTTTCATTACCGCAAATGCTCCAAGATGGTTACCTGAATGACCTCCATATGTTTCACCATCTGAAAACTCCTTAAAATACCATCCCAAACCATGATTATATCCTTCATCTAAGGTGTCTGGATACTGAGCTTTATGCATCTCTTCAACAGATGATTCATTAAGAATTCGAATGCCGTTATATACACCACCATTAGCATGCATTATAAGAAAATGAGACATGTCATTTACAGTTGATCTTAATCCTCCTCCAGGAAACATCATTTTTGATATATTAACAAAAGGCACAGGAAGATATAAACCTTTTAACCATACATATTGTTTCACA
>CAZVNH010000386.1:0-2769 GCA_964628575.1 uncultured Thermoplasmatales archaeon
TTCCTGCACTAAAGATGTAATGTCAAATTCCATCCACATATTTCCTTTGCTATTATATGATTGTGAGGTAATTATTTCTCCAATTGAAGGTCTGGAACTGGTAGTCTCATCCCATGAAGATATAATTGGATATAACTCTATATATTTATCTGATGAATTAGAATCGCTATTACCATATTCATCTATACAATATAGCCTTAATATAGCGTTTTCAATTGAAGTATTATCAAGGTCATCAAAATTAAATATAATTCCAGACTTGTATTCTCCATTACTACTTCCTTTTTCGTCATCTAAAACTTCAAACTCTCCAAGTGCATTATCGTAAGAACTAGTACCCCATCGTTTTATTGTTGTAATATCAGTTATATACTTTTTGTTTTGCAAAGGTTCTGAGTAATTTATACTTAAATATGGTTTATATGATGAAGTAGATCCTGAATAGCTGCAATATGCGCGTTCATTTGTACCTACTTCACTGTTTTCTGCTAAAACTCCATAGTTGGGATTTATCCCATCTATCCATGACTGGACTGCACTTGTAATATCATAACTAACCCAACTACTTTCAGAACTGCTATAAGACTCAGATAATAATTTAACTCCTTTGCGTGGTTCCCCGGATGTACTACTCCATGAAGAAGTAATTAAATAGAAGTGGATCATTTCATCATCTACCTCTGCATCACTGTTTATATAATCATTTGTACTATATAATCTTAAGCTTGCATTATGAAGAACTGAATTCTGGGGCATATTTATATTAAATCTGATACCCGCATGATATTCACCCACAGATGTTCCATCTTCATCATCTTCAACTCTGAATCCTACAAAATCGCTTTTATCTCCAATTCCCCAGGTTTTGCAGGCTGCTATACTCGTAATATTCGTAGTCGGATCAATTATTATTGGAAATTTTGCATTGTTTATAAACTCATTATCATCTAAAACAACGCTAACACACTCATACTTATCTTTGTCAAAAATCTGAGTGCTTAGCTCATATCTTACGTTTTTAGTAACTGCTCCGTTTGCATCTTCTGCATATGGGTCATCAATTACCCAAAGTATTTCTCCTGTATCCTTATCAATAAAATTTATTATTCCATCCTTATTTTCAATCTTTACAAACTCATCCAGTTCCAAAGCAAAAGTAAATTTATACTCTTCTATTGGTTTATTTATGATTACATTTTCTTTTAATCTCTCACTTGACAAAATATATTCCAGATCAATACCATCAAATACATTCATATACTTAAACTTATTTTCCTGATAACAAACACTAGCAGGCACGGTACCAAATAGTTTATACTTAATGCTTCTTACCTTGCCTTCACTATTTACTATCTCAAATCCAGCCATAGTATTATCTTCAATACTTTTTGCATCATTAAAATATGACCTAAATGTATTCTTTTTTGCTGAATATTCAAAATCTTCATTCTTTTCTTTAACAATCTCCAAATCAATATCTTCATAGTTACCATCTTCATTTTGGTAATGAACTGGAGTCAATCCAATTTTTGCTGTTATTGTCCCGTCAGCATTTTGATAGTACTTCGTATACATATCTCTTTTTTCAACCAATTCCTGAGCTATTGCACTATTGACTGATTTTAAATTTGGCATATTAACTGCTATAATAAAGTTGAATATTAATGTTAATATTAATAGAATAGCTACTTTAATTGTTTTTTCCTTATACATTGTTAACCTCCTAAAAATTCTCGTCAGAATCACGGATTACGCTGATTACACGGATTTCACTGATTTAAAATCCGTGTAATCCCACAAATCCGCTTAATCCGTGCTCCTTACTCAACTTCAAATGTAATACTCTTCTGACCACTTCCATTTGCTTTTAATGCGATTGTATTAACTACCCCTGACCAACTATTTCCGTATGATACATATTTATTTACTCTGAATTTTATTTTACCAACTGTGCCATCTATAGTGTTTTCCAATATTACAACATCTGTCCCATCTATTGGATATGTACTGTTTATTGGATTATTCTCCAGTATGCTTGTGGATGTACATAAATCCTCAAGGGTAAAATCATTTGTACTGTAAGTAACATTAAATGTTCTTTGGTCTATATCTCTTATATTTGCCACAGATAGTGCAATGTTAATTTCTTTGTCTGGCAGGCAGTTTACATATATTGGAGCTATAGATGGAGTATTTTTTTGAAGACTCCTGATAATCTCTGCGTAGTTGTTTATAATATTAAATAAGCCGTTTATCTGCCCCTCATGGTTGTCCACCTGACTGCCTGTGTCGATTTGTACTGAATATTTTATTGTGGGCAGGGTTGAGTTTTCTTCTGTTTCTACTATTATTGTACCGTTGGGATAGGCTATCAAGTTTTGGGGGGTGAGTTGGCTAGTAATTGGGGTAGATAATTGATAAATTAGTGACGTTCCTGCAAGGTCTGCTTGTGCTGCTGCTAAGTCTGCGTATGTTCCCGAAGGTACACACAAATACAAAGTCGTGTCACCAGTAGCAAAATGATATGGAGTATCTTTGTTTATCAAGTCCAAACCTTCTGTTTCATTTGGAAAACCAGTAACAACTAATTTGCCCTCTATTGAGTTGCCCCATGTAGCCGCATCAGGAATGACACTTGATTTTGTGATTCTGTAGTAATCTATATACGTTCCATTACCGACACTTGATATATCAGCACTCTGCAACACATACTTTTTATTCCTCTGTGTTGCAATACCAGTATTCAAATCTACTTCATCATAAGTATCG
>CAZVNH010000387.1:0-2762 GCA_964628575.1 uncultured Thermoplasmatales archaeon
CTTCATTGGATTAACATGGTTTATTTTTTTGAAAATATCTGGTTTTATCTCATAAATTAAATCAAGAGATGCTTTATCTATTGCAACTATGTCATCTGAAACTAAAAATCCAATATCTGGACATATCGGAGGACCAGCTGTTGGATCACAATCACAACTTTTTGAAATTCTATTTACATCATTTATATAAATAACGTTTTTGTTTTGAACACATGCTTTTGCAGCACATGCAAGAACAAATTGAAAATCAGCATCTTTATGTGTAATTCCTCCTGATTTGCAGTTTTCAACACAAACACCACAACCAAAACATTTTCTATTGTTAAGATCCCAAGAGTCAATACTAGTTTTGATTGCTCCAAATGGACAAACTTCTGCACATACCCCACAAAATGTACATTTATCTTTTTGATAAATTGGTTTACTTCCTTTATGCATTTTTCTTTTTGTTTCTTTTGTAACACCGCCCATTCCAAAATTTTTTATTGCACCACCCATCCCTGTTGCAACATGACCTTTAACATGTGAAAAAGCAATAATATGAGTTGAATTAATTATTTGATCTGCAACTTCGTAGTTTCTATTTTCAATCATTATTTGTTTTCCAGAATCATCAATTTTAACTATACATCCTACTTTTTTCTTTGTAAAACCATGAATTTTTGCAAGCTTATGATATCCGAGCTTACTACTTCTAAGACCAGGATAAGCAACTGTTGTATCAAAAAGAAATGGATTAATATTAAATTTTTTTATTGCATCAATAAATGATTTTATCAGCTCTGATTTAGGATAATATTTATTTTTTATTTCGCCCATATGAAGTTTAAAAGGTATTTCTTTTCCTGTAAAACTTTTTATATTAAAATTTTTAAGGGCTTCTTCAATTTTTTGAGTATCTGTGAAATGAATTACTTTTTTCATCCAATTTTTTTCTCCCATTTTTTAACTTTTACAACTGTTCCAAGTGATCCACCGCTTTTTATTTCCTCACGTATACGGTTTTCATGCTCTTTAACATCAAGAGCACGATTAGCAATTTCTTGAGCTACTTCTTGAGGTACTACCACCACTCCAGAATCATCACCAATTATCCAGTCTCCTGTTTTCACAGATTGATTTCCACATTTAATTTCTGAACCAATTTCTCCAAAACCTTTTGGTTCACCTGCATTTGAAGATATATATTTGTAAAAAATTGGAAAATCAATTTTTATTATATCATCAAAATCACGTATCGCACCATCTATTACAACACCTGATAATTGTTTTATTTTTGCACTTCTTGTCGCAAGCTCTCCCCATATAGCTGTTTTTCCACTGTTTACATCAACAACTATTACTTCCCCTTTTTCTGCTTTATCGATTGCTTCTATAGGTTTTGCCCAATCTCCATCCATTGTTCGAACAGTAAGAGCCCTACCTACCATATGATAACCGAGTTTTACAGGTCTAATATCTTGCATTGCTCCTGATTTATGCATAGCATCTGATATATTTGGTGTAGATACAAGCAAAAAAGCCTTTCTTAATTGTGTTTTATCATATTTTTTAAAAAGATCTGTACTAATATTTTTTTTCTCATTTATTGCCTTTTTTATCTGTTTTGTTGCAATAGTTACATTCTTTGCTTTTGTTATGGCTCCTCCAACGATTATTATACGTGCACCTGCTTTAACAACATCTGCAACAGTTTCACTGTTTAGACCACCTGCAACAGCTACTGGTATTTCTGTGTTTTTTACTATTTTTTTTAAATTATCTAATGGTTTTTTACCTATCATCTGTTCATCAATTCCAACATGAATACAGAGATAGTTGATACCAATTTTTTCTAGTTCTTTAGCTCTTTTTAATTTATCAACTACACCAATAAGGTCTACCATAATTTTTGTTCCATATTTTCGTGCTGATTTAAGAGCATCTTTAATTGTACTATCATCAGATACAGCAAGAACAACAACAACATCTGCTCCTGCCTTTGCTGCCATTTCTGTTTCGAATGCACCGGTATCCATTGTTTTCATATCTGCAACAAGTGTTTTTTTTGGAAAATTATCTTTAAGTTTTCTTATAATTTCCATTCCTTCACTTTTAATGAGTGGAGTTCCTGCTTCTATCCAATCTGCTCCACCTTCTATACTTTTTTTTGCAATTGAAAGTGCTCTATGTTCATTGAGAAGATCTAGTGCTACTTGGAGTATTGGTTTCATTCTTATTGTGAATAAAGCTCTTGTATAAATAAACAATGGTAACTATATTTTTATTGTAAATATGGAAAATTGTTTCATTAAATTATTATACCACTTGCCTAATTTTGTTTAACTTAAAATATAAAGGATGCATGGTTTGAAATGTTTGTAGAAAGTATAATGAAAACAGAGATTAAAACAGTAGATAATAATGAAACTATTAAAGATGCATGTGAAAAGTTTAAAAACAATTGGATTGGATGTTTGATAGTTATTGATAATGAAAATATTGTCGGAATAGTTACAGAGCGTGATGTTATTCAAAGAACAATATGTAATGATATGGACCCAAAAACATCAAAAATCCATGAAATTATGACCAAGGAAGTAATTTCAATAGATAAAAATGAAACAGTTGATCAAGCAATAGAAAAACTAAAAAAGCATAATATAAAAAAGCTACCAGTTACTTCTAATGGTGAGCTTGTTGGTATTATTACATTAACAGATATTACCTATACAAGACATAATATAAAAAATCTTATTGAAGAGGATTAGTTATATTACTTG
>CAZVNH010000388.1:0-2751 GCA_964628575.1 uncultured Thermoplasmatales archaeon
GAAACAAGATGTCCACCTACATAACTCCAAGAATTTCTTTTATAAATCCCACCATTATATTCAAAAAAATCGCTATATAATTCCATACCTGTAATAACAGGTCCATATGTTGAAATCGCATTTTTAATTGCTTTATTACCGGATATCATATGATAATCTTCAACTTTTATTATCTGACTCTCCCAGTCGCTACATTTATCAGAGCATTTAACAGGGTCATGACTTGGAAAAATCTTACCACAATCATATGCATCTCTACCATTTGAGTCTATTGCCCTATAATAAAAACATGATTCAGATATTGTTCCCTGAGATGAAAGGAATTCTAAAGCAGCGCTCATCATCCCACCACAACAACCATGAATTCCAAATGGATTTGATTCCTGACCACAAGAGACAAGAAACTGTTCTGATAAATCAATATCAAGATCAGGATTAACATTTTGAAGATTATATAATGATTCAAGAACTGCAATAGTACCAAATGCCCAGCATGATCCGCAATCTCCTTGATCTTTTACCGGTGTTGTCCAATCACCTTTTACTCCTTTGTATTCTGCGTTTCTCCAATCCCAGGAACTTGGAGGATTATTAGTTAAAAGATATGGATCTGTGTTAATTATCGCTGGATCAATTTCTTCAAAGATTAAACCTAAACTATAGCTATTTTTATCATTAGAGATGGTTTCTTTTTTTAGTGATATTGATTCGCCACAGTTGTATTTATCTTTTATTTCATTTTCTTCATTTTTTTTATATATATTTTTACCAATAACGCTGAAACTACTTGATAAAAGTAAAAAAATTATTCCTAATATTATCAGTCTCTTCATACAATTCACCCAATATCTCTAAAATACATAATATAACTTTTAGTTTTTATATCTTATGTATAATAATATAAAAAATTACTAAAAAACCTATTCTTTAAAAACAAAAAGTATATTTAACTTATAAAAAAATTAGAAGATTAAAATCTAAAATATTTTAATACTTTTTGTGCAACTTCAATATCATCAAAACAATTAGTAAACTCAGTTTTATTCTTAAAAGGTCTATTAGCAAGTATTCTTATTGCACGTTTTTTTCCAATTCCTGGAACCATTTCAAGCATCTCACGACCAATAATATTTACATCAATTGGATAAATAACTCCTGTTATCGATCGATATCCATAATCAATAACACAAATATCAACAAATTTATTTAAATTATAAAAACCAGGAATACCAACAAGTAATGGATAACTTCCTATCTGCCTTCCAAACATTGTTTTTCCATCAAGCATTTCAGTATAAACATCTTTGATTATTGTATCACGTGGTAAGAGTTTTTCAAGCATTGGCCGCTCAATATCCTGCTGAACCTTTCTTTTGAATTTTTTAAAATCAGCTTTATGCTTTAAAACAATTTTACTTCCTATTTCAAACATTTTTGTATCTGGAATCGGAATTATCTGACGAAGATTAATACGTCTAATTAAAAGATTTTCATTTAATATCTGTTTAAGAAAATCATAATCTAATTCAAATGTCTTTTTTGTTTCACCGATTAGCCCAAAAACAAAGTTTAAACCTGGTAAAAGTTCTGGCATTCCATTTTTCCCACGATTAGAACCAACTTCATTCATTATTTTAATAGCCTTTGTTATGTCCTCAGCTGAAGCCTTTAAATTATTTTTCTTAATAACTAATGGATCAACACTTTCAACTCCCATTGCTGCAATATCACCAGGTGTATGATATTTAACAATAATTTTCGCAATCTTTTTTGATTCATTTGGATAACGAGCAATAACACCAGGATTTGCATTATCGATATGAAGTGTTTTCAAATCTATTGCAACCTTTCTTATTCCATTAAATAATCTTTCAATAGCATCAGGATTTGGCTTTGGAAATTCTTTTACACCTGCATCTTCTGACATATATGAAAAGATACAAGGTTGAGATCCTATTCGGAAATGTCTAATGCCATTGTCATAAAGACTTTTTATTTCATCTATTATATCCTTAATCGGTCGAAAATCAGGAAGACCTTTCAATGGTTCACTACAAAATGAGCATCCATCTACTATACTTCGTGGGCATCCGCGGTATGTTTCAATTTCACAGATAAGATAATCTGGAAAAAAGGGATGCTGTTTAACAATTCTTGAACCAATTTTTGCAAAAGTGCTGATCTCTTGAGCATTTTTTCGACATGCTGAGATATCAATACTGTCAATCTTTAAATTATTCTTCAACAGATTTGAAATAACAATTTCACTATCCCCTTTGATTATTAAATCAAAATAATCTTTTACAAAATCAGTTTCCCTTGTTTTTTTACCACCAGAAAGACCAAATCCATGTCGGCTAGCTGGACCACAAAGAATTTTGAAAGGAGTGTCTATCTTATTCATAATTGAACTGATTTCATTAGGACTGATTGGATAACCAGAAAGATATCTACCTGGAACAGACATTCCAGATATTACAATTACAATATTTGATTTTGAAAAAATATCAATAAATTTATTATTTTTTCTAAGCTGGTCGATTGTAAAATATGAAATATTTGCTTTTTTATCAAAATCCCATATTGCACCAGATATATAACGAGGGTATGGACTGATATATGGTGGTACACCCAAGCATGTTGGTTCATCTATATAACCATCTATTATTGAAACCTTTAACATAGTCTATATTTTCTCATTAGAATATTAATATATCAACTTTTTTAGAAATTTAAATTAAAAAATCTTAT
>CAZVNH010000389.1:0-1857 GCA_964628575.1 uncultured Thermoplasmatales archaeon
GTTTTAATCTTATTTCTAAGGGTAAAAACTGCATGTATGTTAGTTTTGAAGAAAGCAAAGAAAGAATCATTAGAAGTATGGAAAAATTTGGATGGGATGTAAAAAAATATATTGAAAATGGTAATTTTATCATTCAAAAAATAAATCCTCTTGATATACTCAGGATGAAGTTTGGATCAATCGGTGGCTCGGGATCAGCGACAGAACTATCATATAAAATCAAACCATTAGTGATTCCAAAGGATTTTAATCCAGATGTGATAGCAGTAGATTCTATAAGTGCTGTTATTGCAGCATCAATTACAAAAGATAAAAATTATAGAGTTTATCTACAGCAACTGTTTAGTTTTTTTGAAGATACAGGTGCTACTAGTTTTTTAATCTCTGAGACAGAACCAATTCCAAATAAATATAGTGATAGTGGCATTGAAGAGTTTCTTGCTGACGGAATAATTGTTGTATATAATATTCAGAAGGAAACTAAAAGACAAAATGCAATAGAAATTCTAAAAATGAGATATGGAAAACATGAGAAAAAGACTGTTTTAATGGAAATTACTGATGATGGTATAAAGGTTTATCCAGATCAATTAATAGTTGTTAAATAAAAAAATATAATAGTTTTTATAAAAATCTAAAGGGTTCTGCATGTTTATCTAATTTCTTTGCACCGTATTTAATAATGCAAGTCTCAATTTGTTTGATTTGAAATTTATTTAATCCAGTTCTTTTTAATATCAGGTTATCGTCTTCATCATATATTCTAATGGTTCCTTCTATCTTATTTAAAATTGCCTTCACGAGTCTGTTGTTTTGAAGCCATATCCAAATATTGATATTGTTGTTTTCCATACGACCGCCTGATTTATATATTTATTCTTCAATATTATTTTGTCTTCCTAACTATATAAATATTTCTATACAAATATATCCATTTTAATAAAAAATGAAAAAAATAATTTTTATTATTGTTGATATAAATGCATTTATATATCCTAATATATTACATGTAATTATGCTGGATGGGATTATTACTTTAAAAAGAGTAAAAACAGGTGTTTATGGACTTGATAATTTAATCCAAGGTGGTATTCCAAAGGAGTCAATTACTCTTGTTTCAGGACCACCTGGAGGAGGAAAAAGTATTTTTTGTTTCCAATTCCTATGGGAAGGAATACAAAATAATGAAAAATGTCTATTCTTAACACTGGATAAAAAAGTAGAAGGATTACTAATTCAATCAAGAGAACTTGGTTTTGATTTTCAACAAGCAATTGAAAATAAAACAATAAAATTTATCTTTTTAAACTTAAATAAAAAATTTGTTTATGAAACTATGACAAATGAGATTTTATCGGGAGATTATGATAGAATTGTCCTTGATTCAATAACACCTTTATCTGAGATGCCGATGATAGTTAGAAATACTGAGGAAATAGGAATAGATGACAATATGATTTCACCTGAAGAATTATCAGAAACAACTTCACTTCCTACAAGAAGACTTCATCTTAGATATATCATGAATACATTAGAAACATCTAAATCAACATCTATTGTAACATCAGAGCTACCAGTTGGCTCAAAGATGCTTTCTAGAGATGGAATATCAGAGTTTCTAGCTGATGGAGTTATAAAACTAAGCCTTGATGAAACTATGGATCGTAGAAAATTATCTGTTCTAAAAATGAGAAACACTAAACATACCTTAAAACCGCAGGATATTGTAATTGACCATGGTGGAATAAAGCTCGTTTAAATGTCAGTAAAAAAATTTTTTTTGGATTATACGCCTCCTAAAAAACTTAGAGCTTTATTTATTATCCATTATTCACCATTACTATTAATTATTTTAAT
>CAZVNH010000389.1:1867-2741 GCA_964628575.1 uncultured Thermoplasmatales archaeon
CGATATATGGTGTTTGGAGGTTACCTATATATCTTATATATAGCATAATTATAGGTTTAACAATCTTCTTTTTGGGAGCAATAATGTATTTTAAGTGGTCAATCTTCTGGCATAAAAACTACAAAGGGCAACTGGTAACAGATGGAATATTTAAATATATAAGACATCCACATTATACATCCCTAATTATTGTTGGTTTCGGCCTTGCTTTTTTCTTTTATTCAGTAGCAGCACTATTAATTGCAATTATTTCAATACCTATTATGCTTTTGAGTGTAATAGACGAAGAAAGGGTCTTAATTAAACAATATGGCTATAAATATAAAGAATTTATGAGAAAAACACCTTGGAGAATGATACCAAAAATTTTCTAATTAATCTAGAAATATTTACTGTATGATTTAAGTACCTCCGAATGTAAAAAAATGCCAAAGAATAATCACCGTCTTTTTCCTTCTTGAATAACTTTTTAGAACGATTATCTTCTATAATCTGTCTTTTCTCCTTAATATTTAAGTTAGAATCAAAAGTTTTTGTTACTCGTTTCAACTCTTGATAACTAATAATCTTACGTTTCGAATTATCAAGAAAAGCACGTGTAGCAACATCCTTTTTATCCTCAAGATAAAAAATAACACGATCATACATCTTTATCTTACAAATACTTGGAAAATGTCTTTTCAACTCATTATATTCTGGAGTATGATATTTTTTAGACGGTAATGCATAACCATCCCTTAGAAGATCTTTCATCAGTTCTAACTTTTTGTCATGGACGCGCATGTTTTTAAAAGGACGCAAGCAAATATCTTTTGTATGATAACATACAGTGTTTTCTGAAACCCCTAAATAGAGAGCAGTTTGTCTTTTAGAG
>CAZVNH010000390.1:0-2734 GCA_964628575.1 uncultured Thermoplasmatales archaeon
TGGTATCCTAGAAATAATAATTAGAGATAAACCTATAAACGCAAAAGTAGTAAAGCCACCAATTGTTCCAAAAGACTGGATCTCTCAGATTTAATTTTACAGTACTTCCAAATCCAAAAAAACACCAAAGAATTAATTTCCTCCTCTAAAATAACAAGTATTTTCTGAAACAATTCTTTTATTTTCTTCTTTTTTATTTAAAAAGAACCTCCATAAACTAACTAAGTTCTTTTTCAAAGAGAATAAAATGCCGACCAGGTTTATAATAATCCTTTACAGCAAAAATTCCCATAATTTTTACAATATTACCTTCTTTGGAACTAACATTTATATATCCATTTTTTTCAAACAATTTCTGAGAAGGAATGTTTTCTGGATCAACAGTTACTTCAACTCTTTTACAACCCATATTTTTACCAGCTTTTTCAAATTCATCTAACAACATTTCCCCGATCTCTTTTCCTCGATGATAAGAAAAAACTCCTATTTGCCATAGAAAAATTTTTTCTTTGTCAATTTGTGATTTAAAACCCATTACAAAGCCTACAATCTCATCATTAAATTTGGCTACAAAACAACTATCACCAAAATATCTAAACATTATCTTATAAAAATGCTCTGAATAATTCTCTAAAGGTTTACAATTTGATACAAAATCATAGACCTTTAAAAATTCATTTTCTTTAGCCTTACTAATAGTTATATTCATATTATCACCATTTTTAATCTGGTTTTATCGTTTCTTTTGTTCCAATGTCTACCCTATAATGAAAATCACCTTCGATCATTGAAATTGCTTTTTCCACAGATTTATTAGCCTTTAAGATTGTATCATTTTTAGAAAAAAATGCTATACCACGCTCACATCCCACTCTTAATTTCCCTTCACTATCTAGTCCACTACTATAATATATATTAACACCGAGATTGTTTATCTTTTCAGTATCAAAATCAACTTCTAGAACTTGGTTCATAATTTTTGGATATCCTTTTGGAACAATATATTTACAAACCGTTGCTTTTTCCTCAAAATGGATTGGTTTTTCTATTTCATCCATAAGATATCTAATTATATCGATTAGATTATCCTTAATTACAGATAGAGTGTTTATCCATTCAGGATCCCCTGGTCTAAAATTATACTCAATAAGTTTTAGATCATTTTTGGTTTTCATAAACTGGCCATAAAGAAAACCCTTACAGTCTTCACCAGTTTCATCTCTAAAGGCTTTTAAAGTTCTTATTATAATATTAACTGCTTTCAAATAATCTTTTTGTTTCATAAATGGTAATAAAAATCCTTTGTCCGAATAAGAACCCATACTTGCAGTATTTGGACCTTTTCCACCCGGTAAAAGCCGTTTAAAATCCTGAACAGCGGGAGTAGTAATTATATGATTTTTATAAACAAAACACTGTATAGCAAATTCTCTACCTTCAAGTTTTTCTTCAACTAAAACCCTTTCAGCTCCACCAATTTTTTTCTCAAAAACCTGATGAATATAGTTAATAACATCATCCTGGTTTTTAAGTTGATCTCCGTATATTTTTACTCCAAGTCCTTCAGTTAGACCAATAGGTTTTATTGCAACCTTCCAACCAAATGTTTCAGCATAATTAATTGCCTTATATTTATCTCTAAAAATTCTAAACTCAGGTAATTCTTTTATTTTATATTTCTTCATAAGTTTACGAGCAAAAGCTTTATCATTTTCTAATTTAGCTGCTTTTTTTGTAGGTCCAAAAACAAAAACATTTTCTTTTTCAAGAGCATCTACAACGCCAACAGAAAGTGGTTTTGCAGTTGTAATAAGAATTAAATCTATTTTTTCTTTTTTTACATAATCAACAATTTTTTCTTTTTTATCCAGATCTCCGATTTCATAGCCATCAACAAGTGAAACAATACCAGGATTTTTAGTATCCATATATGCAAATACCTTTACATCAGGTTTCTTTCGAATGTTTTCAATTGTTATTTGTTCTTTTGCCCAACTTCCAACTACAAGTACGTTTTTTTTATCTTTTTTTAATGTCAATTATTCACCTCCATTATTGTCTCTTCTTTCCATCCGTTCATTTTTTTCAGGAGTTAAAGCAATTGTTTTATCAAAATCAGAAAGAAGCTTTGCAATACCCACTGAATTAAATTCATCTGCTCCTTCAAGTTTTAATTGTAAATCACAAGTATCACAGTTACGATCACAAAAGTATTCTTTATAAGAATCAGGTTCTTTATAAGTAGTTATAACTCCTTCATAATTCCGTAGAATAACCTTGTTAGTACCCCAAGATACAATATAGTTTGGCATAACTGGTATCTTACCACCGCCACCTGGTGCATCAATAACAAAACGGGGAATTGCAAAACCACTGGTATGACCAATCAAATTCTCCATAATACCAATACCTTTACCAATTGGTGTACGAAAATGTGCAAGACCTTCAGAAAGATCACATTGATACATATAATAAGGTCTTATCCTGTTTTTTACAAGTTTTTGAACAAGACTTTTCATAATACGAGGACAATCATTAACACCTGCAAGAAGAACAGATTGATTCCCAAGCGGTATTCCAGCATCAGCTAGTTTTTTAATCGATTCTTTTGCAGAAGTGGTAATCTCCCTTGGATGATTAAATTGAGTATTAATCCAAATTGGATGATGCTTTTTCAACATATTAACAAGATTATCGTTGACTCTATATGGTAGAACAGCTGGTACTCTTGTAC
>CAZVNH010000391.1:0-2729 GCA_964628575.1 uncultured Thermoplasmatales archaeon
TATTCTGCACTTGCTGTAAACATTATTGATGATAGTACTGCTATTAATATTATTACACTTGTTATTTTTATTATTTTTGATTTCATTTTGACCTCCTGTTTGTCTGAAACTAGATTCAATCCTGCAAATATTGGTTAGAATATTTTTTATTTTTTGAGACTTGTACTCATTTTTCTTCGAGGGTTGGAAGATGGGGAAAAGCCGAAAGTAGCTTTTTAACTGTTCCAGCTAAGTTGTTAAGGAAGCAGGAGAACCGTCCCCTCGCTTCCTTTTTAATCAACCTTTCAGTGTGTTCAGCAAATCTGGTTCACTCCATACCATGCCTAACTTCAAAATTTAATAAATCCAAACAACACTACGAAAAATATTCCTAGTGAAATATAAAGAATCATTGTAATATAATTGTGCCAATCAAATGAAGTTACACTGACATCATTAAACTTCCGTAATCGAGGGGTAAAAATACTCAATTTAAAAATAAAGCCAAGTACGCCTCCACAAATTATATACACACCAAATATTACCAAAATCATTCTAAAGTAATTAGAGAACCCTTTTGTAATTGCATATACTCCAAATGCAGCAAAGAATGAAAATAGAATTATATAATATATGTATTTTATTGTTAATCTCATTTTATTTGTCATAAACTCCTACTACCTTTCTCCATGTTATAGGTTATAAACAATTCAAATTTAGCTATGAAAAGTTAGTTAATATCAACTTTCCAATCGTTACTGTGAATACTATCCCAAGCTCTCTTTGTTCCCCAAAAAGGACAAATGTCTTTTGCAAAACTTCCAGTTTTATCTTGCCAACTTTCACCAGAATATACTACATCCGAGCGTAATGCATTAGCTTGATTTAATCCTGATACATCCATTCCAGGTTTAAAAGCAGCTTTTAAAACTCCCCATATACCCTGTACAACTGATTTAGCACCTTTTACAGCAGCTCCAGCACCAAGTACAAAAGCTACATCAGATGCAGCACTCACTCCTAATCCAGCCCAATCTGCTGCTGCATATTTACCATATAACTCGTCAGCATCTATTAATCCAGATACTGTTGATGTAGTTATATTTTCACGTTTAAAAGAAGTCCAATTAATCTTTGAATATGTTGCTGTCTTAGATTGCCCTTTTGCTGCTCCAGTTCCCCAAGATGAAAATCTTCCAGAGCCATCTGTTAACTCATACGCGGTAAAATTCAAATTAGTAAACTCATGTTTTGTTACAGTATATGAAACTTGATTGTATGATTCACCAATCAAATACCAATTGCCAGAAGAGTCTACAGCTATTGTCGTATTTCTCAAAGCTAAATTTCCTTTAGTTCCCCACATTACTTTTCCTGTATTTATATTAATACAGGCTTCTCCAAGATTTTCTTCATAAGTTCCAGTATAACTTGATACAATATGTTCATGTCCATTTGGGTCAATGAAAATAATAGGATTGTTGCTACAATATGTATAGTAGTTTAATGATAATGGGTCATTTGCTTTACCAAGATAACTATCTTCACTAATAAACCGCCCAATAGCAGGATTATAATATCTAGCCCTTAAATAATATGTCATAGTTTCCTTATCCCAGTACTCACCACAATACCTAAATACATTTGTGTCATTTGTATCTGGATTCTTTTCAACTCCAAATGCATCATAATCGTAGCTCTTGACCACAGTACCAGATGTATTAGTTAATTGTACCACATCACCATGACCGTTGAACAGATAATATTTTTTAACTCCTGCAACATCACTATAAATTAGGTTTATACCACAGACGTATTTTGCCGTAACGTTATTTGAGCCGTCAAGTTCAAGTGCAATATTTTGTCCACCATAGATATATTTGGTATATATTCCATTTATTATTTCATTGACTCTTAATCCATCTGAATTATACTTATACTCAGCCACTACTCCACCTGTTGTAACCTTCTTTAACTGGTTAAACCCATCATATTCATTTAAGGTCACATCCTGTGAAGTACTATCTTCAAGTACATATACTCCAAAGGTCGGGCTGTTTCCTGCTGCCGGTTCAATTTTTTCTTTCACATTACTTTTTTGGTTTCCGTTATTGTCATAATAGTATCTGGTTATTTCATCTACTCCGTTTTCTGTTTTTGTTTCAGTTATCAGCCTATTATTTTTATCATAATCATAATCTGTAACTGCACTACCTACTGTCATTGTATCCCTGTTGTTGTAGTCGTCATAGATATATACTATTGATGCTTCTCCCTGTGGTGACTCACTTTTAAGTCTACCCAGATCATCATATACGTATGTTGTCACCTTTCCTGCATTATCAGTCTTTGATGCTTGATTTCCATCAAGTAAGTAGGTATAAGTATAGCTTGACAATGTTGCTGTCCCTTCTTTATTAATTAGTGAAGTAAGTTTATTTGCGAGGTTATATACATAATCTGTGGAGTTACCACTTGCATTATAAGTTAATGTCTGCCTATTTCCATTTGCATCATATGCATATGTTGCATTTTGCACCCCAGCTTCAAATACCTTCCAAAGTCTGTTCAAGGTGTCATAATTATACGTTGTATTTGTTTTGGTTACTCCATTTTGCTTTAATACAAATGATTTTCTGTTATTTGCAGCATCATAAGTATATGTTTTTTCTATACCTCCTGTTTCAGATTCTGTAATTAGTCTTCCTAAATCATCGTACAAATAGGTAGTTGTGACTCCAACACCTGTC
>CAZVNH010000392.1:0-2714 GCA_964628575.1 uncultured Thermoplasmatales archaeon
ATCATTTATACTGATTCCTACTGTTATAAAACCTGGAGGACTTGATTATGTTAAATGTTTTACATTTATTAACGAAACATCTTTATCAAACAACTTGTTTATAACAATTCTAGATTCTGATGGTAATTCAATAATTACAGAGCTATATAACAAAGATATTGACATAAACGTTGAAACAAAATATTACACAAAGGGTCTTGATAATATTTTGGAAATACCATATGCTGATTTCTTGTTTGAGTATTATACTAGCTTAGATAGAGTTGAATCAGAAGATTACAGTCTTTATATCTTTGACCCTTATGATAATGATTATATTTCAACTGTTATTGATCTAATTGTTAATACTCTAAATAATGGTGTAATTGATTATAATTCAAAGAGTGATATCGGAAAGATAAATTTTTTTGCAAATTTTGTTCAGAATCTTGAATATATGAAAGATAGTGAAAATAATGATAAATTCGAGTATCCTAGATATCCTGTTGAAACTTTATTTAACAAGTTAGGTGGAGGTGATTGTGAGGATAAAGCAATTCTTACTGCTTGTTTACTTGCCTATAAAGGATTTAATGTATCCTTACTACGACTTCCTAATCATATGGCAGTTGGAGTAAATTTTTCAGAAGATAATCCAACATATAATCATTATATCAAAGGTTATTACTTTCTTGAAACAACTACAGAGGGTAAACCTGTTGGTTTTATACCAATGGAATACAGAGATGAAACAGATATTACTGTTTATTCATTAAATCAGAGACCATTATTAATTCATCACTGGAAAAACAGTTATTTAACAATATATTCCCAGACAGAGAGCGGGAATTTTGTAAAATTAGATGCTTTTATTGAAAACCTTGGAATTGAAACAGCATATAATGTTATTCTCGAGGGAGTTTTTGTAACTGATACTAAAATTGAATTGAATTCAAAAAATATAGTTATTGCATTAATTGAGCCTAATCAAAGGATAAAAAAAAGCCTTTCTATTAGTATTCCAAGTGGATATAAAGCAACATTTAAGAGCAGGATTTATTTGAATAATATTGTTGTTGATGAAAGGGAATCTGATTCAACTTTTTCATAAATTGTATTATTGTTTCTTTGTTTAGTACATCCTAATGTAAAAAATAATCAAAGAATTATAGCTAAAATTTATAAAAAAATTTTAGTCATTTACCAGATTTGGGAATAAATTGGGAAAAATTAATATATACCTCTGAGATCAAATCTTGGATAATGCAAAACGAAAAATTAGCTGCAATATTTTTAGTAATAATAATTGTAATAGCAGTATTTGGCTATATAGTTACAAAAGAAGATTTATTTAGTAATACTCAATCTGAATCTGAACCTGATGTAACTTTAACCACTGAATTAGGTGATTGTGTAGATATTTACTATAGTGGTAAATTTGCTAATGGTACAATTTTTGATTCTTCATACAATGATACTGTAAATAAAACTGGTGGAACACCGTTAAAAGTATTTATAAACACTAATAATAGTGAATCTTCACCTGCAGATTATTATGATTATACTAATCTCATCGATGATTATTATATTAAAGGCCTTATTGAAGGACTTGTTGGATTAAAAGAAGGCGATTCTGTAACAATAGGTCCTATACCACCAGAGGATGCATATGGTAAATATCCAGAAGTAGGAGATAGTTTTACAATATCTGATCCTTCATATGAAAAAGACATTGAATTTCAATTTGTAGATATAATAACCAATGCGGATATGCCTGAGGACTATATAGATTATTATGGAACTGGAAAAACAACTTTGTTTGTTCTGCGATTAGATATGTACTCTATTGGTGATAAAACAACCATTTATCCCTCTTGGGAAAACGCTACAGCTGTAACTAAAATAAATGACACAAAGTTATGGATGTACACAACACCGCCTGATGATAAAATTACGGATTTCACCTGGACAGACATAAGCAGCGATGGCTATTCTGGAATTGTATTTCCTGAAGGGTCTAGTAGTGTTACAAGTATAAATGATACAGCTATCATTGTAACTCATAATCCAAAGATTGGTGCAACAATAACACAATATGATTATTATAATGGATATACCTATGAGTATACAGTTTTGGGTTTAACCAATGATACAATAAATGTTAGCTATGTTGATGAAAGTACAGGTGATATTACATATTATGATTTTGATCGAACAATTACTATTATAAGAAATGAATCGCAAGACATTACATATACATATCCTTTAGAGGGAATGGAAGAGATGCTAGATTATTTTAAAACGTACTATAATCCAGATATAGCTTTTAGTGTAAACGAATATGCTGGCGAATATTTAACCTACGAAGTACAGATTGTAAAAATCTACAAAACTAGTTGATTTTTTCATTTTAAAGATAAAGAAATTAAACCAATCTGTTTTTTCTCATGATTTTTTTTTGTACCCTCTAGCTGAATTCATGTATATTTATATTGTTTGCAGTTGTATCCTTTATCTTTTTAAAGCAATAGATAGAAATTCTTGTTTTACCTCTAATTATCTACACTCAATCTATTAAATTTACTTGAATTTTCTTCTAGTTCTAATCAACTTCGGAGCTTTATTGTTTGCAAAATCTTTATTAACTTTTATATCTTATTATCTTTTGTTGGGCGTAGGTGGACGGCTAACGGCGGATATCACTGAGGAAAGTCCCCTCTCGATCTGAACTAGGT
>CAZVNH010000393.1:0-2705 GCA_964628575.1 uncultured Thermoplasmatales archaeon
GAGCAGTAGCACTTTCAATAGGTTGATTGTCTTCGAATGGTACAACTGTTAGAGTTTTAAGTCCTATTGTACGTTTATCATATAATAATTCATAAACATCTTGACCTTTATTATAATCAATTGATCCTATCTCTATTTCATCAAGATAAAATTTTACCTGATCTACTGAACTTGTTTCATCTAAAACTTTTGCACTAAAGGTTATTTTTCCAATTGCCCAAGTATTTTTTAAAGGAAATAAATATTTATCATTTAGATATAAAGCTTCTTCTTTTGGTTTTATTATTGTAACATTTATTCCTTCAGGATCATAAGGATCATCGGAATCATATGGTGTATCATCACATATATCACCAATACCATCTCCATCAGAATCTTTCTGATCAGGATTTGGTTTAAAAGGGCAATTGTCTTCACTATCTATTATACCATCTCTATCTTGATCTCTTTCCTCAGATAAAGCAGTTACTGTTATTTTTACTGTTGCCTCGTTTGATACTGCACCAAGAAAATCTTTTACAGTATAAACAAAATTATCTTCACCGACAAAACACGAGTTAGGAGTATATACAACTATTCCATCTATTATTGGTATCTCAGGATTCTCAATTGGATCTAATGTTATTTCACCATGTTCTGGTTTTTGAATTATTTTAATAGTTTTTGGATTAATTCCTCCATTTGATTTATCAGGGTCTTCATCGTTTTCAAGGATTGGAATCTCCACTGGAATATCTTCCTGAGTTTGACATTCATCATCATTTGCTATTGGAGGAATATTTTTATCTGGATCATCCGAATGTTCGTCAGTTCCTTCTTCTCGATATATAAGATATGTTACTGAGTTAAAAACTGGTTTATATGTCACATAATTCATATAATATGAACCTATGTTGTAGTGATGTTTAAAAAAGTTCATTCCAAACTCATTTTTATTTGAGATAAAATCTGATGAAACAAATCCTTGTAATTCACCTTCACCACTAATAACTGTAGCTTCAAATTCTATTGTTACTGTTCCAAATCTTTGAGTTTTACCACCCGGTGGATAACATGCAGCTTCTGCAGCTCCATCAGATGAACCTTCATCAATAAAAAATCCTTTGTTTATCTGCCAAAGAATTTCATTTCCATTAACAGAAACTAGATATTCTCCAGGTTCTAAATTCATGGTTGCAGGTTCTGCGATTTTTATATCTTCAATTGTTACTTTATCTGTATCTAGATATTCTAGATTATCTGGAAGATTATCTACAAGTATTAATCCTCTTTCAAAACAAGATACAGGTCCTTCATCTTGATCTGAAACAGTACATCGGAATTTTACTTTATCTCCAACAAAGAATTTTGCACCTGATTTAACCCATGTTTGAAGGCTTGGATCCCATATTTCTTTCTCAATGTCAATTGGTGGAAGGCCATTTATTGTTGCATTACTAGAATCCATTGCAAAATAAGAAATTATATATCCTGGTCCCAATGGTTTAGGATCATCAATTCCCAAAGTTATAATCGGATCGTCCGCTATAGGCTCATTGATTATAGGATCATTTATTACAGGGTCATCGATAATCGGATCGTCGATTATTGGGTCATTTATTATAGGATCATCGATAATAGGATCATCAATTTTTGGATCATTGACAATAGAATCATCATTTGTTGAATCATCAATAGCTGGATTATTAAAAATTTGATTTATATTAGTAATAGGATTAATACTAGATTCTATGAAATCAGGGATTTCATTAATTGGTAGAATATAACCATCACTTGGATTAGAATATATAGGTACTGGATCTGAAATAATTTGATCCCCGTAAGGTACAAACATTCCTGCAAGCAGATTATCTCCAGTTCCTACTGCCCAAGCTGATATTCCACCATTTGCATCAACTGGAGCCCATTCTGGTAAATCTGCTGGATTTATTGTTTCTCCATCTATTACTGCCCAATCAATAAGTGAACCATCAACTATTGAATCTACTGTTGCTTCAAATTCTATATATACCTGTTCTCCAGGACCGATTACGAAATTTTCGTAGTTTTCATCATCCTTAGAAATTCCAAAATTTAAACCCTGATCAGGATATAACTCTCCTACATCTGGAAGTTCGTAAGGACGCATTTGTGAACTTTGATAATCTTCCAGGTAATGATATACTTCCATCCATGTATTAGTAGACCCAAAACATCTGTTATCAATTAGATACATATCATAATCTGGTGGATATACATTATTATCAGTATCAATTACTACCCAGCAATCATTATATGGTGACCACCACGCATTGGTAGGAATCCATGGTTCGAGATATTTTGGTTGATATAAAACAGCATCATGAAGAGGATAACCTTTTTGTGCAAAAGCTATCTTTAGTTCTACAGGGATCGGCATTCCATTATAGAAATTATTTCCGTATAAGTAATTTTTATATACCTCAGCAGGTAAATAAAACAAGGGATCAAAAGTTAAAAAATCATACCAGGGATTTGGATGAGATCCCATAGCTGAATAATATAACATATCTTCTATTCTATATTTTCTATATTGACTAATATATTGAGCAGCGTCTAATCCTGTAAGCTCAAATGTTTCACCATCTTTTTTATTTGAAACAATTTTAATACTTTCAGGTTTTACATCTTTTAGATTATCAGATATTTGAACTGCAATAGTTGGGAACCAGGGTTCAGAGTAAGGT
>CAZVNH010000394.1:0-2691 GCA_964628575.1 uncultured Thermoplasmatales archaeon
AGTTTGGATTATAAAAAAAGATAATATTGATACAGATATGATCTTTCACAATAGATATCTATCAATTACAAATATTGATGAAATGGGACAATACACTTTTGATAATCTTAAAGGATTTGAAGATTTTGCAAAAAAAGCAAAACCAGGTGACATTATAATTGTCGGTAAAAATTTTGGATGCGGTAGTTCCCGTCAGCAGGCTGTTGACTGCTTTAAATCACTAAAAATAAGTGCAATAATAGCAGAGTCCTTTGGAGCAATTTATGAAAGAAACGCAATCAATAATGCCTTGCCAATTTTGTTTGGGATAGATATTATTAATAAAATTAATGATAAGGATGAATTGTCTATTAATTTTATCACTGGTGAAGTATTTGATAAAACTCAAAATAAAAAATATCAAATAAAACCTTTTTCAAAATCACAGCTTGAAATCTATAAACGCGGTGGTTTGTTATAAATTTTCATTTCTATTGTTTGTAAGAGTATAAAGCTGTTCTAATAATTAAATTAGAATTTTTAAAAAAATATGTTAAATTTGAAAATTGTGCGACAAAGTTTATATACTTCTAAAAAAAATAATTATATAAAAAAATAAAAATATGGTGATAAAAATATGAAGAAAAAAATACTTACTTTATCAATTGTCATGCTTTTTTTTGGCCTTACTGCTATATCTGCAAATGCGGTAGAAAAAAACGAATCAAAAAGTGATTCAATAGAAATAGATGAATCAGTTTTTATTGATGAATTAACTCTAACCAATAAAGATGTTGAGATACTGAAGGATATTATTGATGAAATTGCTGAAAAGGTTAGATCAACAAAAGATATAGATGAGATTTTTAATATACTTGAAAAAAATCGCGACAGAAACCCTGTTTTAATAAACCTCTTAAAGAAGTTTATTGAAAGAAGGATATCAAATAGTAGATCACTGGTATTAAGTTATGGGAGAGGACTTCAATTTAAACCTTTTAATAAAAGAGATATTAAAATTACAAAAAGATTATGTATTTGGCATTATAATAATCAGGCTAAATTAGGAAGTAAAACAGTAATTATTAAGCCTTTAACATTAGATGTACAGGTTTTAAAAGATTCTCAGATTGGTATAATGACAAGGTTTAGAGGATTATATCTAAACTTTAATAAGAGACTTCCCGAACCAAGTATTACATTTTTCATAGGATCTGCAAAACATATTAAAGGATTTGATTTTCCAGATCCTGAAGTAGAGTTATAAAAAAATTCTACTTTTTCTTTTTTTGTTTTTAAAAATCTTATTATTATTCTATTTATGATGATAAAATCACAATATTTATAAAGTAATAAGAATAATAATACCTAAGGTAGCAGATTGATATGGAAAAAAAAGAAATTTTAGAATTAAAAAATCGTAAGATAATATACTCATATATTTCTAAATATCCAGGTATTCACCTTAATGAGCTTTTAAGAAATTTAAGTATATCAAGTGGAACAATAAGATATCATTTAAAGTATCTTATTAAAAATGGATTAATAAGTGAAGAGAATAAAGATGGATATACACGTTTTTATAAAATGGATGAAATTGGAATTAAAAATAAAAAAATCTTAAGTATTATTAGAAAAAAAACTCCGAGAGATATAATTCTATTTATCTTATTTAAAACAGCTGCCTCCCAGATTGAAATTAGCAAAGAATTAGAAAAAAATCCTTCATGTATAACATATCATCTTAAAATTTTGAAAGAAAAAGGAATCATTAGAACTACAAAAGTAAACAACAATTTAATAAGCACCAGTTATAGATATTCAAAATATTTAAAGAGAAAGATTATTGGTAGGGAAATTGTCTATGTTTTAGATGATCCATATCTTATGCATGATATATTAGTTTTATATAAATCAAAATTTTTTGATAACGGTTCAACACATGATATCTTAAATCTATATGAATATACTTTTCCAAAAAAGAAAAAAAAGGTTTTAGATGGATTTGAATCTAATCTTGAAAGAACAATAAACACAATAACTGAGATGTTTCCAACTCCAATTTGTGCTTAAAACTTTTTTTTTAAATATTTTTTCCAATTGAATTTAATAGATCCTGTAAGAAGTCTATCTGTTTTAAAAATCCAAACGGCAATACTAATTAAAATTAAAGCAAATATTGAAACATATATAATACCTGTAATTACAATCATATAATCATCAAATGTTAAAGCTCTAGGTGCCATCATTGGATGACTAAATGGAATTGCAAACATTATTCCTTTTAATGCTGCTGGCATTGTATCAAAATCTTTAAACATTATCATAAACATTGGAATAAGCGCTAACAGGGTTACTGGAAAGGTTAAAGTTTGAGCGCTTTTGTAGTTTTTTGCCATGGTTCCAAGAATCATACAAAGTGAAAGAGCAGCAATTAGAGTTACAAAAACTGAGAGTCCAATAAGTAAATAATCTAATGTTGATAGACTCAATCCATAATCTGAAAGGCTTACACCATTTGATACCTCAAATGATTGCATGTAGTATCCAATTCCAAACATATAGATTATAGCTAGAATTAAACCAATTATTGCACTTGCAATGATTTTTCCTGTAACAATGCTAAAGCGATTTACAGGTAATGTTAATAGTGTTTCAAGTGTTTTATTTTCTTTTTCAAGAGCCATCGAAGATATCACAGTACCGCCTGAC
>CAZVNH010000395.1:0-2685 GCA_964628575.1 uncultured Thermoplasmatales archaeon
GCTGCATAAAGAGTTCCATATTTTTTTATCAAATCTTTTGCAAATTCATTGTAACATTGTTCTTTTGTTCTATTTATTTGTTTTGCAACCATTTCAAGTAATTTTTCTGCTTTTTGTGAGTTTTTCCATTCTTGGATTTTATCTCTTCTTTGATGTTCATTTACTCTTTTAAGTGATAGATCTATATGGTTTTTTGCAGTATCTACATTTAAAACTTTACAAACAACTTTTTGTTTTTCTTTTATATGATTACGTATCCTTTTTACCCATCCAGTTGCAATTTCTGCAATATGTATGAATCCTTCTTTGTTAGGATATTCATCAAGTGTTATAAATGCTCCAAAATTTTGAACCTTAATAACAGTACCAACAACAAGCTCTCCTTCTTCTGGGTATTCTTTTTTAATCATAGTCAAAAACCTATAATTTATTCAATAACTTCTAATATTTCACCCTTAATTTTTGCTTTTCCACCAGAGGGTATCGCTAGTTTGCTACCACATATATGACAGGAAACTTCACTACTAGCTTTGTTGAAAAGAACTTGTTCATTTTCACAATCTTTACATCGTACTTTTATAAATTTACTATTAGGTTTTTTCATTATTTTTCACTAACCTCTACTTTTTTTGCTCTAATACTAGGTGGTTGAATACTCTTTTTACATATAGAACATGTATATTTCAAAGGAGCTCTTCTGCTAGTTTTTTCACGACCTTCAGGCTTTGGTCTAGGAAAACCACGGTAACCGCTCATAACACGTCTAAAGCGTCTTTGACCTTGTTTAAGTTCACTAGCTTTTTTCTTTTTTATTTTATGGACTTCGTGTACTGTATGTTTTTTACATTTAGGACAGTATCTTTTAATTTTACGTGGTTTTAACATATTCAACTCCTTATATTAATGTATAATAGGTGAATTGGTAATAAGGAGGTAATATAAAAATTTAAGCTACAATTAAAAACTCATATAATTAAATTTTTTAATAAAATTCATAAATCATTTAAAATTTTAAATACTCAAAAATCTCTTATCTAATAGTTGGTTTTATTTTTGTATTTTCTCTCTTATATAATAAACACATAACATAAGAAAACAAAGCCGTTTATCTTTTTGGTTACTTTATCGATTCCAGGTGCACTAGCTGCTGCTGTTATAGATACTTTTCCAAATCCTAAAACAGGTTTATCTGTGGAAGCAATTGTTATCTCTCCTGAATTTAGAACATTTATACTACTGTTTGTTACAATAAAAATTTTTTCATTATCTTCACTGCAAATAGATATACTTCGTTTTATATTATTTGCATATCCATTTCCAATATTTTCTATCTCAGCACTAACTTTTAGTAATCCTCCTTTAATTGATTTTATCTTAAGATATGGCCCTTCAATGTTTATTTTAACAGGATCTGACCATTCACTAATAGACCACCAAAAATCTCTAACTTGTACTTTTACATTATATTCACCATTATACTCCCAAATATGTGAAGCAGATATTTCTTCTATTCCAGATTGAAACGGTCCTAACCATTCACTATAACTACCATCGCCCCAGTCAAATTTATAATACACATCATCGTCATCAGGATCTGTTACGCCTTTTACCTTAAATGAATATTCAACTCCAACCTCTCCATTGGATGGTCCAATAGGTAAATTACTTTCTTCAGGTGGATTATTACTATAATGGGAAAATAGATTAATAGTTGGATCACCAAATAGATTTAATTGAAAGTAGCACCATCTCATACATGATTGTTTAATGCGATATAGATTATCTTCTTTAGAATCCTGATTTGCTCGACCGATTTCATAAATATCTTCTCTAAAAATAGCGTCCCAAAACTCTCTATTGAACCTTTGTGAAGAACCATCTGTATCTGTCCCTGATCCAAATCCAGATCTAGCATTCCAAATACCTGCAAAAGCACCATGGCTGTTTTTTATTGTAAAATATTCTGCGATACAGTCATATCCATATGGATCATCAAAACCTCCTGCATCACAGCCTTGTGAGTATATAAAACAAAATTGATCATTTGTTAGACTATTCAGGTCCTCGTTGTACATTTTCATATTATAATCATACCATGAATGCCCAAGATGGTTTATAATATGAACATTATTATTTATATAATTTATAATCTCTGTTTTTGGCCAATAGTTATCTGTATAGTCTCTATCATAAAGCTTTTCAATATTATATTTAGTTGATGGAATACCAACTGTTAAATAATCATTTGCAGTAGAATAATCGATAAGCTCATCCATATAAGTACCACCCCATGTTTTATTTTGATAATCTGGTGGACCCCATAGGTATTCTCCAACAAGTAAAACTTTATTTAGATAATTATAAGTATTATAAATATATGAAACAGTTTTATAAACAAAATTATCTACTTCAAATCGGTTTTCAACACATGCTCGACCGATATATACTTCAGCGGTTAAATCAACTTCGCCTCTTCCTTCACCATCAAATGGTTCACCCCATCGATCATCACCATCATAATTGTATATTCCATCAAGACAAGAATAATAAAGATCCGAAGGTATATTATCAGAGGGACCACCGAGATATGAATTTGCCCATAGATATCTTGCTGGAACTATATCATAATCTCCTCCTAAAAGAACATAATCAATACCCCAATTGTAATATGCGTCTCTTATATAA
>CAZVNH010000396.1:0-2676 GCA_964628575.1 uncultured Thermoplasmatales archaeon
TTCCTGAGATTTAGAATGCATTGAATCATAAACGGCTAGTGCAATGATTGCATCAATTGGTAATCCATCTTTTGTTTCTGCTAAATCTTTAAAATGATTTTCAATAAAATGAGTAGTAATATTTCCTTTTTTGAATTGTTCATGTTCAAGAACTGTTTTTAAAAATGATATATTTGTTGTTACACCAAATACAATATAATGAGATAGAGCCCATATTATTTTATTTATACATTCTTTTCTGTTTTCTGCATATGTAACAAGTTTTGCAAGCATGGGATCATAATATGGCGTTACATCCATACCTGTAAATATTCCACTATCATTTCTGATATTTGGACCTGTAGGTACTTCAACTTTTTCAAGTGTTCCAATACTTGGAAGAAAACCATTGGACGGATCTTCAGCATATATTCTACATTCAATTGCATGACCTCTTTGAAATATATCATTTTGCCTTAAATTAAGCTTTTCACCACTTGCTATTCTTAATTGCCATTTGGCAAGATCTATACCTGTTGTCATTTCAGTTATTGGATGTTCGACTTGTAGCCTTGTATTCATTTCCATAAAATAGAAATTAAGCTCTCCATCTACCATGAATTCAACGGTTCCAGCATTTGTATAACCTGCAGCTTTTGCAGCAGATACTGCTGCATCACCCATTTTTTTCCTAAGATCTTTTGTCATAACTGGAGAAGGAGTTTCTTCAATTATTTTCTGATGTCTTCTTTGAATAGAGCATTCCCTTTCAAATAGATGTATAGTATCTCCATGTTCATCGGCAAGGATTTGAAATTCGATATGCCTCGGTTTATCAAGATATTTTTCAAGAAATACAGTATCATCTCCAAAAGCAGATTTTGATTCACGCTTTGCTCCTTCAATTGATTCTTTTAAGGTATTTTCAGAATGAACTATTCTCATTCCTTTTCCACCACCTCCTGCAGCTGCTTTTACAAGAAGTGGAAAACCAATTTTTTTCCCTTCTTTTATTAAAGAAGCATTATCCTGTTTATCACCGTGGTATCCAGGAATAACAGGCACTCCAGCGTTACTCATTGTTTTTTTTGCAGCAATTTTATCTCCCATTAGGCTGATTACCTCAGGAGATGGACCAATAAACTTAATTCCAACATCATTACAAGAATTGGCAAAATCAGGATTCTCAGCTAAAAAACCATAACCTGGATGTATTGCATCTGAATCTGTTTCTTTACCAATTTTTATTATTTTTGGAATATTTAGATAACTTTCAATAGGAGTGGGATCCCCTAATGAAATGGTTTCATCTGCAATTTGTACATGAGGTGCATTTTTATCAACATCTGAATAAATTGCTACAGTTTTTATATCCATTTCTTGACATGCTTTAATGATACGAACAGCTATTTCTCCACGATTTGCAATTAATACTTTTTTAAACAAACCTATCCACTCCATTTTGATTTTCTTTTCTCAAGGAAAGCATTTAATCCTTCTTGTCCCTCATCTGAAATCCTTAATTCTGATATTTTTTCTACTGTAAATTTTTTATAATTGTTTAAATCCAATTTTTCATAACTATTTAACAGATTTTTCGCTTCCGTTATTGCAATAGGTCCTGAAGATTTTATAATTTCTACATATTTTTGAACTGTTTTATCAAATTCCTCTTCTAAAACTACATAATCAATTAAACCTATAGATTTTGCATAATTTGAATCAAATCTTTCACCAGTAATGAATAGTCGACGCATATTTGATATATTCATTCTTCGTCCCACATATGTAGATATAACAGCTGGAATTATTCCAAGTTTGACTTCACTAAATGCAAATTTGCAATTTGGAGTAGCAATTACAATATCACATGCAGCGAATAATCCTATTCCTCCACCAAATGCATGACCATTTACTTTTGCGATAACTGGTTTTGAACAAGAAAAAATCTCTTCATATAAATCTAACAATAAATTACTATCTCGAATATTTTCTTCTTTTGAAAAATCTACCATTCTTTTCATCCAATTTAAATCAGCACCTGCACAAAATGATTTACCTTTTCCTGTTAAAATAATACATTTTATATCCTTATCAGTATCAATTTTTTTAAAACAATTAGTAAGCTCTTTCATCAATTCTTCGTTCATTGCATTATGTACTTCAGGTCTATTTAATTCGATTGTTACAACGTTATTTTCTTGTTTGATATTTATTGTATTATAATTCATAGTAACTCCCCGAATTAATGAGTCATCAATTTAAGGTGCCGATGATAGGCAGAATAGATAAATCTTTCTAAAGTTTTTACATCTTTCGACGAAAATTGTTATTTTCCCTTGAAAACTGGCTTTCTTTTTTCAATAAATGCAGTTACACCTTCTATAAAATCTTTAGTTCCTGCGGATTCCGATGCAGTTATACTTTCAAGCTCTAAATGAGCAATAAAATCATTATCAAGACTTTTATTTATCAACATTTTTGCTTTACCAACGGCAATTGGTGCTAAAACTCTGAATTTATTAACAATTTCTTCAACTGTAGAGTCTAATTGATTTGCTTCAACAGCTTTATTAATTAATCCAAGTTCTTCTGCTTTTTCTGCTGAAAAAACCTTTGAGGTTAAAATATACTCACAAGCTTTTTGATACCCAACAATTTTTGTAAATAATTGTGTTCCACAACCTGGTGCAAGTC
>CAZVNH010000397.1:0-1478 GCA_964628575.1 uncultured Thermoplasmatales archaeon
TGGTCTGCCGCACGCAACAGAAAAAACTAATGCTTAAAAATATGAAAAGAATTGACGGCTTCTCATCTGCGGGTCTTACACCTTTGGTTTCAGACCACGCAATATTCACAGCCTATTCAATAAATTCAATTTTTAGGGTAAAATTTATAAACATTTATTTATAAATATATATAAATAGTGATAAAAATGAAAAAAATATTGGTAATTGGAATAATCTTTATGTTTATACTAGTAACTTTTAGTGGTGTTTCAACAGTAGGAATGAAAATAAATACTAAGAATGTAGTAACTAATAATGATCCAAAATTAAAAATAAAATCTGAAGAATTAGTCAAACAATTATCAGTGAATTATGAAAAGAAAGACTTAAATATTACAATTTCCCGTGGACTAATGGAGTCTGCTTGGCCAATGTATTGTCATGATGTTAAACATACCGGTCAAAGTCCATACAGTACTGCACATATTACAGATTTTGAAAAATGGAGAGTTATTGTTGGTGGTTTTAATCATGCATCTTCACCTTTAATCGACAAAGAAGGAATTATCTATTTTGGAGTTGATGATTTATTTGCTATGTATCCTACTGGGAAAGTAAAGTGGAGATATGATGTACCAGGGATCATTCAAAGCTCCCCTGCAATAGATGAAAATGGGATTGTTTATGTTGGAACTAAGTGGGCAATATCAAATTATTTATTTGCTATATATAAAAATAATGGTACCTTAAAATGGAAGTATAAAACAGGAAATACCGTTGAAACTTCTCCTGTTATCGGAGAGGATGGTACTATTTATTTTGCTAAACAGGGAAGCGGAAGCTATCCATATTCTGCATATATAATAGCGTTATACCCGAATGGAACTTTAAAATGGAATTATAAAACAGATCATTTTATATTTTCATCTCCAGCTATTGGTGAGGATGGGACAATTTATTGTGGTTCACATGACCAGAATCTCTATGCACTTAATCCAGACGATGGTTCTTTGAAATGGAAATATGAAACAGGTGGTTGGATACGTGTTAGTCCTTGCATTGCTGATGATGGCACAATATATGTTGTTTCCTTAGACAATTTCCTATATGCAATTAATCCTGATGGAACCTTGAAATGGAAAACAAACATGGGTCAGGCAGGAACTTCACCTACAATTGGTCAGGATGGAACCATATATGTCGGGTATACTAAATTATTTGCAATAAATCCAATTGATGGCTCAATAGAATGGAAATTTAACTTAGGACAAGATCGATATATAGAGGGAGCTACTCCATGTAATTCTATAGATGGAACTATTTATTTTGGTACAAGGATAGGAGTTGATAGTGGTGGTGAAATAATTGCAATAAATTCTAATGGAGTTGAAAAATGGAGAAAGAAAATTTCTAATTATTATGCAGATTCACCACCTGTGATCAGTGAAGATGGAACTGTATATATTGGTTCTATGGATAGTTATCTTTACGCTTTGTA
>CAZVNH010000397.1:1488-2669 GCA_964628575.1 uncultured Thermoplasmatales archaeon
TAACAGCCCTCCAGAAGTTCCAACTATTATATCTAAGGAAACTATGTTACAATATCCCTACGATACTTATTTAAAAATAAAAACAAATGATCCTGATCTAAATCCTGTAAAATTTTTTATTGACTGGGGTGATGGTTCTACTGAATGGACTAATGATTTTGCATCTGGTGAAAATGTGTATATATCACATCACTATCAAAAAATCGATAATTATAAAATAAAAACAAAAGCTCAGGATACTTCAGGGGCAGAAAGTGGCTATGGAAAATTTAAAGTCAGGATACAGAATAGTAAAATAATCAACAGATTATATCTACAGTTCCTACAGAATCATTCAAATCTGGTATCAATAATAAAAAGACTGCTTACTCTAAAATAGACTATCTATTTTTATCTTAATCCTGCTGAATTGTAGTCTAAATTTAGTTGGAGATAAAAATAGATATTTAAGGAGATCTGATTTTTTAGAAAGAAAATAATATTAGAATATTCGTTATTGAGTCAACTTGGGTATGATTAATTGGGCCTGTAGCCTAGACTGGATAGGGTGATAGCCTCCTAAGCTATAGATTGCGGATTTGATATCCATTTTAGAAATATCTATTTCTTCTCTTGTTATTTTTTATTTTGTTTTGAAGTTTTTTTCTTAAATATTACAAATAATATAATTATAGCTAATACGCAGGCAATAGTAATAATGATATAGATATACGGTAAACCTGGTTGTGGCTCTGATGCATATTCATAATTGCTTATCTTTCCATTTAAATAGTCATATATATAATCCCATTTTCCATCATTATCGTTATCTATATAGTATCCTTCGGATTCAACATAGACAACATTATTTTCTATTTTAGAATCAGAATTATAGAATTTATCATATTCTCCATTGCCATCAGTGTCAAGAAGATAACTGTTAGATAGTAACGAGCTAATATTATCTACATCGGTTGGGTCTTCTGGATCTATGCCTAATTCTCTTTCTATATCATCATCTAGACCATCATTATCATAATCTGACCCTTCTTCCTGGTTTTTATCTGATGGATTATCAGGGATTTCATCGTTATTATTATCTGTTGGCTCTTCATCATCTTCAGGTATGGTACTAGAGCTGCTGCTTGTTCCTCCTGATCCACCACTTCCACTGCTGGCAGCTTTTGTTGTAGCAGTTGATG
>CAZVNH010000398.1:0-2376 GCA_964628575.1 uncultured Thermoplasmatales archaeon
CCATTATTCATCACCCTTAGTTATTCTATCAACAAATAAATCTTCTGTCAATCCATAAGAACCGTCCCCATGAATATTTTCAACATAATCTACAAGAGACTTAACTGTTAAAAATTTATTAAAATCTAAGTCATCGTAACCAAATTCAAAATCAAATTCTGTTTCTATAGTAATAACTATTTTAATAAATTTAATCGAGTCAACGCCCACGTCAACTAAGTTACTATTTATATCTATATCATCCATAGAAATTGAATCATCTATATTCTCTCTAATAATTTCTATTATTTTAATATTGCTAATACTTTGATTATTTTTGGGCATTATATTACCTCCATAAAAATTATACTACAATGTTGATTTACCAGATACAATAATACCATTTTTCACTTGATTACTATTTGGTTAAAAATTTATATATCAATATTGCAAATTACCTTTTGAGCCAATTCTTCTTCAATATTTGCTATCTCAACCATATATCTTGAATTTTTATCGAAATGTGTTAGAACATAAGTTGCCTTTAAAAAATTTAGTCTGTATTTATACCACATTTCACCAATAACCATCATTTCCTGGGCAAGATCTATTAAACATGCACAATTATAATTTCGCGCAATATAAGACATCATTCTGGCATAATTTATACGGCTGTCACCAATTTCCTTTAGCTTTCTGAATAATGGAACTGCAAAATCGTCATTAAATCCTTTTTTTTCTAATTTTATATCTAATTTTTCCGACATTTGATATGCAAATATCCTGATCCTTTCAGATCTTGCAGTAAAACCACCGGGAACTTCAATATCTCTTACACCTGATAATAATATATCTTTCCATTGATTATCTAAACTTGACTCTCTTTCTAATTCAACCGTAAAGCATTGTCCAAACCCGTCTTCCAAATCAGAATATGGGAGCTCGACTAATCCATCTGCCATCATCGGATCAAGACAATAAAATATGTCGTTAGCTTCATTATATCCAATTACTAAGCAATAGTGTTCAACTTTATACTTTTTGTATGATTGCGACCATGGGCAATTATAAGAACTAACATTAACAATTATCGGTATTCCAGAGGATAAGTTTTTTTGTATTAAATTTACTACTTCCTTTACATTTTTTGTTTTATTACATACAATATTTATTCCATGATATTTTTTAAGCATCTTAAAATTAACTATTCTCCATCCTACTTCAAGGCGCCTTCCAAATGTAGTGTTAACATCACTTTTCTCAAGTACATCAAAAATCCATGAGCTTGCAAACATAAGTTCATAATCTCTTTGGTAATGTGACGCAACAGTAGCTACAAGACATTGAAAGCAGTCAAGTGATTTTTCTTTTACGGCGTTTACCTCCAAATATATAAGTATCACCATCTTTCATAATACAAATTTAAATTAGACATAGTATTATTAGCTTACCAAAGTATCCTTTGCTTGGATAATTTTTGTTGTCTTAATATTTTTAAAATATCCAATTGTTTCCATCAAACCATCTTTAACACTTACTTTCGGTTCCCATCCCAAAATGGATTTGGCAACAGAAATATCTGGTCTTCTCTTTTTGGGGTCATCTTCAGGTAAGGGAAAAAAATTAAGATCAAATTTACACTTTCTTATCTGCGAAAATATATTAACTAGCTCTAATATACTATATTCTTCAGGATTCCCCAGATTTACAGGTTTAAAATATTCTGTATTCATTAACCTTATTATTCCATCAATCAAATCATCAATATATTGAAAGCTTCTAGTCTGCTTTCCATCACCATATATTGTTAGTTGCATATTTTCAATCATCTGTTTAATAAAATTTGTAACTACTCTGCCATCATCTAAATCCATTTTTGGTCCATAAGTATTAAAAATTCTTATCACCCTTATGGGTATGCCATAGCTTCTATGCATAGAAAAGGTCATTGCTTCAGCATATCGTTTTGCCTCATCATAACAGCTTCTTAGACCATTGGGATTTACATTCCCCCAATAGTTTTCCGGCTGAGGATGAACTAAAGGATCACCGTAAACCTCACTTGTAGATGCAAGGAAAAAACTTGCTTCCTTCTCGCGGGCAAGATTCAAGAGATGCATCGTGCCTTCACTGTTCACCCTCAATGTTTCAATCGGGTATTCCGTATATTTGGGAGGGCTGGCAGGACTGGCAAAATGCATAACCCAGTCTATTTCTCCGTCTATAGACATTGGTTTTATTACATCATGTTTAATAAATTTAAAATTAGGCTTGTCCATAAGCTTTTCAATATTTGTACGGTTACCGGTAATAAAGTTATCTACTCCAACTAAAGTATGTCCATCTTTTAAGAGTCTCTCCGAAAGGTTACTTCCAATAAAGCCTGCAGCACCAGTT
>CAZVNH010000398.1:2386-2662 GCA_964628575.1 uncultured Thermoplasmatales archaeon
CCAACCCCCATTACCTTATATCCTGCACTTTCCAACTCATCCTTATCAAGAAAATTTCTCCCATCATATATGATTGGTTTTCGCATACTGTGGATATAATCAGCCCATTTAATCTCACGGAACTGCGGCCAATCGGTAGTTAGTATAAGTGCGTCTGAATCTCTGAAAAGTTCATCATATGAATTTGCATAAACTATCTCCATTTCCTTTAATTCCAGCTTTGCCCTTCCCATTGCAATCGGATCATAAGCTTTCACTATTACACCTCTTTTAATA
>CAZVNH010000399.1:0-2657 GCA_964628575.1 uncultured Thermoplasmatales archaeon
GTTGCCCGAAGTCCATGATAGATTTAATGTACCTAATGATGCAGTATATGTTGCAGACCCATTATATGCTAGGTCAACAAAGGTAATGTTAGTTGTGAAAGTATAGGTTTCATTCGTCCAATCGTAACCATCAGTTACATTCACATACCAAGTGTAGGTAGTATTATGTGCCATAATAGATAGATTGCATGTTTTAGATCCATTTCCTTCGTTATTTCCTGAGCTGTTACCAACATCGGGGGAAGTTTCAATAGTCCAATTAAGCAGATCTCCATTAGCATCTGTTATTGTAACTGATAATGGGAAAAATCCAACATCAATAGTTGTATTGTTTAATGGATTTGGATTGCTTATTACTGGTACTGAATTTGTAAGATTACTAGCGCTACTATTTGCATCAGAATATTGATGCAATGTAGGGTTATACGTCCAGTTTGTATAGCTCCATGCTTGATAGTAATAAGTTACATTCTCTAAGAGGCCTGAATCCACATAATAAGTTCCGGTGTTATTGTAAATCAACGTGCCTGCTCCGCGTGCCCAGGTAATATTACCGCTTGTATTCCGTTCTATGTATGTAGTGTTTGCTCCTGTTCCTATTGTCCATGATAGATTAAATGAGCTGGAATTTAAAATAGCAACTGTGAAATTTGTAGGTGCAAGTGGTTTAGTCAGAAAAGTCAAGTTAGCTCCGTATCCCGTTCCGTTGGCGGTAGTTGCCATGGCTCTAAAATAATATAATTGACCTTCTGTTAGATTAGTTGCATTATATGAAAAAGTATTACCTGTTTCTTCTGATGATTCTATGTTAACTACAACATACGCTTGAGTGATACGCATATAATCGTTACCGTTCCAACTGGTCTGAGATAGATATAATGAAAGATTATCAATTTGACTCCAAGTCCACGCCGACCCTGTTCTAGGATTAGTTGTTTTGCTACCTGAAAAAGTTTGATAACTTGTGCTACCTGGGTTGCTTTCTCCATATGAATAGTAACTACCTATTCCATCTTTCATTGATACGCTTAACCTTGCATTAGAAGATCCTTCTCTTCTCCACAATACATATACTGCAACTGAAGTAATGTCACTTGTTTCAGTTGTATGATCTGTTAATGTGTAGTAATCTCTTGTGGTTCCACCTCCACCAGGTGAAATATAACCTCGTGTATAGGTTGCATCTTCGTCTAATATGGCATCATCAATGCAAGCATAATTTGGGCTATCGCCAACTGGTGTAGAGGCTACTGATACGTCACCATCTGGTCTTAGTGTTAATTTTCCAGTAAAATTATTTGTATAGCTTGTTGAATTTCCATATTGAAAACCAAAAGAATCATATTCACTTAAATCGTTTGGAACATAACCATGTAAAGTAGCATTAGTTTCTTCTACTCCTGTAGCTGCATTTGTTGTAACATTTGGAGAAGTAACAGGTCTGATTTTGAAATTTCTGCTGCTCCATGCTGAATTAATGAAACTAACACCTGTGCCATTCGTATCCGTTACATCAGTATCTAGTAAACTGTCGTTTCTATAGATGTTATATGTTGTATTGGCGCGTAGATTGCTTACATTGAATGTTACTGTGCCACTGCTTGTATCTGCATTGAAATCTAATATTGTATCTCCCTCTGTGGCATTTTCAACATCATCATGCAAATAAATTAGAGTGATATCTATGGAATTTGTCGATGATACTGAAATATTTGTAGTATTGAATATTATGTAACTACTAGCTATAGTAATGCTAGTAAAATTCATGGTTTGATTCATTGTATATGTGACGTTGCCGACTACAAAATTTACATCTGTATGTATGGTTACTGCTGGAATGTATGGAGAAAATAATATTAAGATTAGCAATAATGCAAATAGCTTAGATATTTTTTGTCGCATGGATACTCACATTCTTTTATTATTAATTATGGATTATACCATTTCCAAGCAGAACCATCATATATGCCTAAATCTCCAGTTGTGGCATTGAAATATGCACATCCTGTTACTGGATTTGTAGGTTGTATTGTTGGGAGAACTAGCCAATTACTCCCTTCTTCAAAACCATCATTATTGAATGTTCTATTATCTGTAGTATTGATAACTGCTGAATTTGTGCAATCATGGAAAATATTATCACGTACAATCACATCGGCACAATTTACATCAACGAATAATGGTGTGGTACAATCATAAATGTGATTATCAGTAATGGTTAAATTCTCTATTTTTGTTGTTAAATTTTCAACATAGATACCGCAATCTCCAGATTGACCGAAAGTAGAGATAGTATTTCCTCTAACTACACAATCATCTCCACCTGTATTAATCCAAATACCATAATCATCTGTGCCAGATGTATCTCCAACTATTACATTATTGCATATTGTCGCTTCTGTTGCTGTAATCATTCTTATGCCATGTTCTGGTGGATTTTGAATTGTATTTCCTTGTATTAAGTTATCCTTATAAACTGAACCACTAACAGATATTCCACATTCATCAAAGGTATTAAATGTTACTTGGATTCTTAGTTCATTCATCGCTAACATATAATAATTTGAGCCATCGTTTCCTTCGAAATGATTTTGGGTAACAATACATTCCCTACCACGTACTCTAGTATATTTATTTGTTACGGTACAACCTTGCAT
>CAZVNH010000400.1:0-2648 GCA_964628575.1 uncultured Thermoplasmatales archaeon
CCCTAATATCATCAATGGAACATATATCGGTGGTAATTTTTGGAGTGATTATTCTGGTTACGACACCAATGGTGATGGAATAGGTGATACAATGATTCCCCATAACTCCTCTCAGAATATAGTTATTAATGGTGATTATCTACCACTTACTGAATGGTTCAATGACTGTCCTGTTCTAACTAATGAAAGTCCATTAAATGGTGAAATAGATGTAAACAGGCCGCCATATAGTTTAAATATTTCAGTTGAAGAGGAACAAGGAAATCCTTTAGATATATATTTCAGATGGAAAAATCATTCTTATTATTCAACTGGTTGGAATACTTTAGATTCATATTTTGAGGTGGTTGATGGTCATTATAGTTTTATACCAAGTGGTAATGATTGGATCTGGGGAAATACCACTTATATATGGAGTGTAAATGTAACTGATGGAGCTTGTTGGACTAATGAAACATATACATTTACAACAAGTGGTAGTAGATATGATGTTAGCAATAATAATATTGTAGATTTTCAAGATACCGGACTATGTTGGATTAATAGAGATACAGTAGCGGCTTATGATGGCCTTTATGATGTTAATCAAGACGGTATTGTTAATTTCCAAGACACTGGTCTTTGTTGGATCAATAGAGATTAAAAAAGAATATAATATATAATTTCAATTTGATATTAAAATATTAAAGATAATATTAGGGAGAGGTGAGAATTAAATGCAAAATAAAAAGAGGAAGATAGTTTTCTGTTTTTTATTAACAATAATATTATTCATTTCGAGCACGATAATATCAATTAATGCAGATCGAAATGATTCAGCTCCACCTGATCTTACAATTTTTATACAAGAAATAAATGATTTAAATGTTACAATAAATGGCGTTGTTATGCCTGGCACAGATGGTACTACAATAACAAGTATTCATTGGGATTGGGATGATGGAAATTCTGAGGATCATTGGTTTCCAGTTGATCATACATATCTATATTATGGTGCATATATAATTGAGGCGACTGCTTATCAAAGCGATGGATTATATACTAGAAAAACGACATATATTTATTTATCACAGGATGATGATTCGAATATAACGATTGAAGGTAATTACTCTGGTTTTTATGATTTTCCATCAAGTTTTTTCAATCAATCATTTATTCCGAAGGAAGATGTTGTTAATGTAACAGATGCTCAGTATCTTTCCCTATTGCAAATGCATAATGGAATTCATCCCTATGATTTTTGCATTATTGAATATGATCCAGATGTTTATGGAGGTACAACACCAACTGGCTTAAAGTTAGGAGATGCAGCTTTTCCAAGTGAAAATAACGGTAATCATAGATGGGAGGTTATGGCTCATGAACAAGGACATAATTTCTTTGGTGGAACAAGTGCTTTCTATGGTAGTTTAGCTTTTCCTTATCCTTTTTTACAGGAGAGTCTAGCTGTGCTTAGTGCATTTTATACCTATCATATTATAATTGAAGATAATGAAACCTATAATTTTTCAGTTGATGTTACAAATAGTCTAAATTATGATTTTGGAAATGGAAGAAACTATCAAGAAAATATGTATAATCAATATATAAATTTGATATAGATGATGTTCTGACTAGTCAAGCACTCGATTATAAAATGATAATTTATGGTGAGAATTATAGTTGGCATAATTTTGAAAAAGTTACAATGGCTTTTCAAAATGAAATCGGTAATTATTTTACATTTCAATATGATGGAGCATCAGGTATTGAACAATCAACATATATTATTGCAGCATTAAGTGTGGCATTTGAGCAAGATTTCAGAGATGATTTTTTAATGCTAAACTTTCCAATAGATAACATGCTTTTTCAAGAATGTTGTAATATTATATCTTATTATGTTAATTCAACAATTGCAGTACCAATAATATTTAATGAAATTCCAGTAAACAATTCAATAGGAATTATCCGACCACCTGATAAATTGAATGTAACAGTTGATGATTTCTATAATGATCTTATGAATATTCATATTAAATGGAAAAACCATGATGGGGATTGGGGAACTCTTGAAAGTTTTACAAATGTCTATAATGGATCCTATGAGTTTCTTACTGCTGGTAATGACTGGATATGGGGGAATACAACATATATATGGAGTGTTAATGTAACAGATGGTTTTAATTGGATAAATGAAACATACAGTTATACCACTATTGGCAGTAGATATGATGTAAGCAATAATGATGTGGTTAATTTCCAGGATGCAGGACTATGTTGGGTTCATAGAGATACAGTCGCCCCTTACGATGGTCTATATGATGTTAATCAAAACGGTGTTGTTAATTTCCAAGATGCAGGACTATGCTGGGTGAATAGAGATTAACTTAATCTATTAAATTTTTATATTATATTTAAAAAAATAATTTTTATATTTAAAAAGTTATTTTATATTCCTATTTTATTTAATGAAAATTATTAAAATTCAAAAAATTTAAAAATATAAAAAAGATAATTCTTTCTGGTAGAGGTTAAAAAATATGTTAAAAAAAGGAATAATTGTTATTTTGATAGGATTATTTATGTGTTCAACATTTATTACTAGTATTAATGGGAGCACATTTTTATTTTCTATAAATAGAGCAAATAATTTATATGAAAGATAT
>CAZVNH010000401.1:0-2639 GCA_964628575.1 uncultured Thermoplasmatales archaeon
TCAAGATCAGAATAATAACCATCATCAAAGTCCCACCAATAGTTATCTATAGGTTTATTTGCACTACTTATAAAAGCAATTATTGTTTGATTATTAAATGAATCAGGTGAATACTCAAAATCAACAACTAATAAATCAGATGCTTCTACATCAACCCAGTTTATCTCATTAGCAATACCAAGAGCACCATATTCGATATTAAAAAAACCACCATATCCAAAACCAGTACCCCAGCTGTTTTTACAAATCCAATAACCATCATTTCCAATACTTGAATCATCTTGGAAACCAACAATAACAACTGCATGATTATATGTAGAAATCGGACCGGTATACGGATAATAATCATCAGGATTATGATGACTTCCACCCCAATTTATAAAATCATTTGTTGCAAGAAAATACACGCCAAGAGGTCCTTTATCTATCAACGTTTGCTTAATGAAGTCTACATCACCATTTGTAGAATACAATCCACAATCATCAATTTCCCATAGAGTATCCATCCAGTTATCACATTTATTGCTACATGAAATTTGATCAGATCCTCCATAATTAAAACAATCTTCAGTTACAACGCCATTTATATAATTTCCAAAGAATCCATCATCCATAATATAGTATAATGCAGCATTAATCCAGCCGCCATCACATGAACCAGCAGCATCAAGACATGATAAAATATATTGCTCAGAAAGATCAATATCCATATCTGGATCATTATGAGCAATATTGATTTTTGATTCCATCATACCAAGAGCTGTAAACGCCCAGCAACTCCCACAACTACCTTGATATCTAACAGGTGTTATCCAATCATGACCATTGTAGTCTCTCCAGTTAAAATAATCTGGTAAATCTTCACCTTAATATGTTGCGATATTATCTATCGATTCTTGTTTAATAATATCATTATATGGACAATTTGAAATATTGGTCATAACAGCATAGATATCACCTGTTTCAGATGCTATATTTAAATTTACAATATTGTTTTCTTCTGTTTTAATAGAAATGCTATCATAACTTAAAAAAAATAAACTACATAAGATTACTACAAATAGTTTTTTTTTCATTTTTATCTCCTCACTGAAATTTTCTAAAAATTATTATACAAATGATATTAATTTAGATATACAATAAATAAATTTAAATATTTTTAATTATAGAAAAAAAATAAAATTATTTAGATTGGGTTTGTATCTTTTACTCAAAATAAGTAAGAGTTTTTGTAATATCTTTTAATAATTCTTTTCCCTTTTCAGTTGTAATATAAACCTTCGAGTGCCCATTTCCATTTTTTACAAGTTGTTCACTTAAAATTTCTTTTTCAACTAGATATGGAATATATTGTTTTAACTGAGTATAACTTAAATATCCCCTATAAAGGATCTCTGTTGATTTAGCACCGGTTTCAGAAAGTTGCAAAATTTCGGCAATAATTTCAAACTCTGATCGGCGATTATTTACCATCATTTCCCCCTATAAATCGAAAGATAAATATTTTTATTTTAATTTTAATTTAATAAAAGTAGAATAAAATAAAACCTTTATAATTCTTTCTATTTTTTATTTTCTTAAAAAAATAAAAATCTTATCCTAATATTTTTTATTAATATATTATTAGGATGATTAGGTTTCTTGTTTCTTTTTTATATCTTCAGAAGATTCTTGAATCTCTTCCTTTTTTTCTTCTATTTGTGATTCTTTTGAGGGAATTTCTTTCTCAGTTTTATCATCATTAGATGATTCTTCGATAGATTTATCTTCTAATTTAGATGATCCTTCCTCCTCTTCAACTTTAGTTTCTACTGTAGGTTGAGGAATATCATCAATTGGTTTTTCTTCTTCAACAGGGGGTTTTTCTATAGGCTTTTCTGGAGTTATTGGTTTTTGTTCTTTTCTTCCGCCGCCTTTGAATTCTGTATATCCACATTTTCCACAACTAAATCTATCTTTATGTTCGGCAATAAACACACCTGGTCCACATTTTGGACAATGCTTTCTAACTCGGTTTATTTTGTCACCTTCGACTTTGAAAAATTCAATTTTTTTCATGTTTTATTCCTTCTTTTCATCTTCAGTTTTTTCTGTCTTTTTATCTTCAGATTTATCCTCTGTTTTTTCATCTTTTGTTTCTTCGATAGGTTCTTCTTGTTTTGGCTCTTCAACTGGTTTTTCCTCTGAAGGTTCTTCATTCCGAGGTTCAGGTGTGGAAGCAGGTTCTATAATAGGTTCTGAAGATTGTTTTTCAATATCCTTATCTATATCAGTTTGAGCTTCTTCTGCAGGGGTTTCATTAGTTATTTCTGATGATTTATTTTGTTTATCAGTAGAAGATTCTTCTTTTGTTTCTTCGGTAGGTTCTTCCGGTTTAGGTTCTTCAACTGGTTTTTCCTTCGAAGGTTCTTCATTCTGAGGTTCAGATTTTGAAGCAGGTTCTTCAGATGGAGTTTGTTCCTCTTTTGGAGGTTCTGCTAGTTGGTCTATTGGTGTTTCTTCTTTAGCAGGAGCTGGTTGTGATGGTGTTGCAGGTGGAGTGGGTGCTCCTTCTGCAGGTTTTTTCTTGTCTTTACCTTCTTTCTTTAAAAGTTTATTTCTAATGAGAATATGATCCTTTTCAAGATCTATACTCTGTT
>CAZVNH010000402.1:0-857 GCA_964628575.1 uncultured Thermoplasmatales archaeon
ATGTAGAAGCACCATGTGCAAGTTCATAAAACATATGATATTTTGGATTACTAACAAATGCAGATATTGTATAAATGCTAGGTAAAGAAAGGCTTACTGTTGAGTTGCACCATTTCTGAAACCAACTATCAGCATTTTGTCTCCAATATATCCAACAATCAGGTGAAATAGCTTGGCAATAACCAGAAAGGGAGAAACCATTAGATTCAGATGGTGCTGGAACACCTTCACCAATTTTTACATTATTAGTATTAATTAAACTTGTGTCACCATTATTATACCTTATTTCATAACAAAACAATGGAAAAACTTGATCATTATCCATAGAATAAAAATAATTAAGATCATTTTCATCAACAAAAAGAACAAGTTTATACCATGCAATATCAGATAAATCAATATTTAAATCTGGAATATCTGCTTGAATATTTTCAATATCTCTCCAATGTTTTTCAAATTTAATAATATTACCATCATCTATATCTCTCTGAAACAAGATATAATCATTTTTAATTTCAACATCATTTATTTTATGTATCCAATATTTAACATGAATATTACCAATTTCTTTATCTTCAATAAGTAATCTATCAGGTATTAATTCAATTTGGTGTATTATTTTTTCATCTCTATTCTGATATTTTAATTGTTCCTCATCTTTTTCTTGAGTTGCATTACCTATTGGAATAAGAATCGTTATAATAAATAAACAAATTATAAAAAATGTAAAAATTTTTATTTTTTTATAATTATTTTTTATATTAATATTTCCACCTACTTTTAGTTAAATATTTAGTATTTTTTGAAAAAAATGAAGAGAAAGTATCTTTTGTATCAATGGAAAAGTGTTATAGAAT
>CAZVNH010000402.1:867-2632 GCA_964628575.1 uncultured Thermoplasmatales archaeon
GTATTGACCAGTCGCTTTCTGCACCGTTGGCATCTTTTGCTTTTGCCTTTAATGTGTAAACTTTTTTATCTGTCCAGGTATGTTTATAAGATACTGTTGTTCCTGAATTAACATAATTACTCCATTCAGTATTGGTACCATCACCCCAGTCAATATAGTATGCTACTTGATCTCCTTCATTATCTCTTGATGTGAAACTAAATGTGTATTCAACATTTGGTTTACCTGAACTTGGACCACTTATTTTTGGTGCGGACGGACCATATTCTAATGTAACTAAAAATGAATCTTCAACTGTGTTTCCTGCTTTGTCTTTAACAACTAAATAAATCATGTGATATCCACCTTGATTAATGATAAATGAAGAGGTATAGTCTTCCCAGTTTCCATTATCGATTTTATATTTTATTGTTTTAATACCAGATTCAGCATCATTTGCATTTATTGTTATTTTAACAGGTGTTATATAAACATCTTCGCTATTTTTCTCACCTTCTAAAACAACATCCATATCCGGAATATTTACATCAATTCCAACGGTTGTTATACTCGTTGACTCTGTATTTCCATAGATGTCAGTTGCATAGTATTGAATAGTGTGTTGACCTGGTTGTTGTTTTCGCAATTTAAATGTATCTGAAAATTCACGAGCACCATGACAATATGTTTCAGACCATTCACCATTGTCTATCTTAAAGTAGAGTTTTGATACACCACTCCAGTCAGTTGTTCTTAATTCAATTACAACATCATCATTAAACCATGAATCATCATTTACATCAACACCGCCTATTATTACTGATGTCTCAGGTGGTACTGTTTTATCTATTTTTACAGGAATATCTACAGTATCTGTCGCTCCTTCATCATCTGTTACTGTCAAGGTTGCTGTGTATTCTCCATTTTGATCGGGATAAGTATATGTATAATATGGTTGGTTAGTATCTATTGTTCCATCGCCATTAAAATCCCATGCATAAGCTTTAATTGATCCGTCAACATCATGAGAAAATCTCCCTTCGAAATATACAGAATTATCTTTTCCACCATAATAAGAGGGTTCTGAAATAGCAACAGGAGGCCAGATTTCTTTTACTTCAATATTTTTTGTCAGAGTACTTGATAATCCTGAAGAAGCCCATACCTCTAAAGTAACTTGATAATTACCTTCAGAGTTATATGTCCATTCTGGATTTTTTGCAACTGAATTATAGCCGCTTATATCCCAAACTCCATCATTATCAAAATCCCAGTTCCAAAGTGTAACTGGTCCTCTTGATTCATCTTGAAATTCTATTACATCTTCTGGATGAGGATATTTTGAATTATCCTCTGTTTTATAATCAAAATTTGAAAAAACTGCTACAGCAGGATTTACTGGTCCCGGACCACTTTCTTCCTCAGGCCATTCTTCAGCAATAATCCAGTTACATTCAGATGCGGCTAATTGATTACATCCATAAGCAATATTACAGAATCCACCATATCCTTGAGATGTTCCATGACTGTTTTTCAGAATCCAATATCCACCATTCAAAATAGAAGAATCATCAACCCAACCACATAATAAAATGATATGATTGGTAGAATCAGAACTATCATGTTCATATACATCTGTTGGATTATGATATGTTTCCACAAAGTTTTGTAGACCATTATCCCATGCCATTGAAACAGCAAGAGGTCCATATGTCATTAACCAGCTTTTAATAGTTGCCCAGTCATCAGGATCCTTCTCACTAAATGCACTAGTCCATCCCCATTC
>CAZVNH010000403.1:0-2630 GCA_964628575.1 uncultured Thermoplasmatales archaeon
TCTTATTATTATTATTTTCAATAAAAGTTATTTCTTTGACCGTATCCATAACTAGTGCAATCTTCTCTTTCAGTTTCCCAGCTCCACTGATATAAGGACTTTTTAGTTCATCCAGACTCTTTACATGAAGCTCTGATTTCAACCGGTTAAAATACACCTCAAATTGTTCATCCAGCTTGTTTACCCTGTCAATTATTTTTTGTTTATTATCTACTATATTTTGAAGGTTTTCCAATTTGTCCTCCGTTATAGTTTCTACCTGCTTTTTGGTCAATTGGAGCATCTCCTGAAGCTGAATATGCTTCTTTTCAGATATTTCCACAAGTCTTGATATATATTCATCAGGTGTCATAATCTTTCCTCCTGGACCTTTTCTTCTTTTTCATCCTCTTTAAACAACATTCCCAGATCAATTTCCAAATCTTCAAAAATTGATACTTTTATTTTACCTTCAAAGGTATAAAATTTAAACTTACCGTATCCGGCCATTTTAAATAATCCGCATAAGCATATTTTGAAGCCATTTTTTTTGCTGTATTTGGCATTATAATTCCCTCCTGCCTCTTTTTATTATACCACTATTTATTTTGGTTTAAAACAACATAAAAAAAGTTCCTACTCTGAATTCAAAATAGAAACTTTTTAGATATTATACTTTCACGTCAAAATTACTTCCTTTATTAGGATTAACAGAACGTTCAAGGGATGCAGAAGATGATTTCATCATATCGACAAATTCTGACACATTCTCTTTTCCATTATCCATTACCATTTTCATAACAGACAAAGAAGCCTGCTTTTTTATTTAGAGATTAGTTATTATACTCATTAATTTCAAAGCATAAAATCTTATCAAATATAATATAATCTTTTCTATTTACAAAAGGTCCCACATTATAATTCTTATCTATAATATAATATGGCAATCCAATACCTTCAGTTCTTTGTTCATACCACTGTATAAAAGCATCCACATCTGTAATTGTCATGTCATATTCTTTTTGTGTGCCATTATTTAGTGTTATAGTCATTATAGCTCTATTTCCAGATGGCTGCTGTGGAGTTACAACAACTTCATTTGAAACAGGTCCTTCACCGCTGGTATTAATAGCAGTTACTACATAATAATAAGTAACACCATTAAGAGCAGAATCATCGTTGTATGTTGTTGTATTTACATTGCTTGCGATTACTGTATATGAACCTCCAGAAATTTCACTTCTCAATACATTATAACCCAATACATCTTGTATAGGATCCCAAGCCAATGAAACTTGTGCATCCCCTGCTGTTGCAGTTGTTATTACAGGTGCAACAGGTAATGGTATTTGAGGTGTTGCTGACACTTCTGTAGAATTTCCACTTTCTCCACTAATATTTACTGCTGATATCACATAGTAGTAAGTTATTTCATTTTCAGCTGTTGTATCTATATAGCTAGTACCTGTTTCTCCTGTTGCAATTGTAGTATATGGTCCTCCTAATGTTGTTGCTCTTTTAACGTTGTAACTATTTGCTCCTGCAGCTGCATCCCAGGTTAAGTCAACTTGATTATCTCCTGCTGTAATTTCTAAATTTGTTGGCACAGATGGTATACCAGGCATTGGTTGTACTGAAACCTCAGATGAATTTGTACTTTCTCCATTTATGTTTGATGCAGATACAACATAGTAATATGTTGTTCCATACGTAACATTTGTATCGGTGTAATTTGTAGTATATACATCTTCTGCTACCGTTATATATGAACCACCTGATATTAATGACCTTTTAACTTTATAGCTTGTTGCGTCATCAACTGCATCCCATGTCAAATTTACTTGAGATCCAGTAGTAGTTGCATTTAAATTTACTGGTACATCAGGTATATATGATATTTTCTCCATCATTTCAATTTCACCAATTATATGATACGTTCCACCTGCGTTAATTGCATTTATATAAATTCTATAATATTTGTAACTGTTTGTGTTGGTAAAAGTATACTCTCTTTTTTCCAACAAACTCCAGTCTGTTTCATTAGTTCTAGTGTCCAAATCAACCCAATTAGCATCGTCATTACTTCCTTGCAAAATAAAATCTTTTGGTGCATAGTTTGCAATTGATGCAGCACCGGCACTTGCTGCTATTGTATATTTTTGTATTTTCTTTTCATTGCCTGTCCCAAAATCATATTTTATCCATTCACCACTATTACCTGTATTTGCTTCCCATCCATCAATCCCATAATTTGTATTTAAATTATCAAATGCTCTAATAGCACTGCGATTACTATATTGACTACTTGCACTTGCATTATCCGGATGATTGATGCATAAATCATCTGTATATATTTGCAGACTTACAATTTCCATCATTTCAACTTCACCGATTATATGATACGTTCCACCTGTATTCATTGCATTTATATAAATTCTATAATATCTATAACTATTTGCGTTATAAAAAGTATACTCTCTTTTTTCTGACAAACTCCAATCCGTTTCATTAGTTCTAGTATCTAAATCAACCCAATTAATATCGTCGTTACTTCCCTGAAAAATAAAATCTTTTGGTGCACAATCAATAAATGTAGTTGCTGCTATTGTATATTTTTGTATTTTCTTTTCATTGCCTGTCCCAAAATCATA
>CAZVNH010000404.1:0-2628 GCA_964628575.1 uncultured Thermoplasmatales archaeon
ATTCTACTTTTTCAGGTTCATGATATGAGGCACTTTCTGAATATTTAAAAAGATTCTTTGCTTCTTTAGGATATACTGCACCAAAAAGAGGTGCTGTTTCTACTTTTGTAAATGTTTTTTTCATTGATCTAACAAATGCTGGATTTTTATAAAGTAAAGAAATTTTCTCTTTGTTTTTTATAATATCTTTCCAAAGTTTACACAGATTTTCAGCAAGATTATCTCTTTCTTCTGGATTTAAATCTATTTTTTCATCTGCTTTTCCGATGGTTTGATAATCAATTATTTCAAATTTTGATGCACCATATTTTTTTGCAATATTTAGTACATTACTAATTTCTTGATAATTAATTCTTGTAGCAAGCAATGCAACAGATACATATATTCCATGATCAACTAGATTTTTAATACCATTTATTGCATCATCGTAGCATCCTTTTTTTCCTCTAAGTCTTTCATGTGTTTCTTTTGTTCCATCAAGGCTAACCTGTGCATAAAGAAGTCCTGCTTGTTTTAACCGGTATGCGTTATCTTCATCAATAGATATTGCATTCGTTGCTATTAAGGGTATAAGATTTTTTGATTTTGCATATGATATTATTTCATAGATATCTTTTCTTAATGTCGGTTCTCCTCCATTAAAACCAATTCCTAGACATCTATCTTCTGATAATTGATCGATGACCTTTTTAATATCTTCATTTGTCATTTCAATTGGATTATTATTTTTTATATATTCATCATTATAACAAAAACTACATTTTAGATTGCATCTCTGAGTAATCGATATAATTACAAAAAACGGAGCTCCCATTGGTTGAGGTGTTCTTACTCCATATCTTCCAATTCCTTCAAGAAAGCTTAACATTGCATTTTTTAGGATAATATTATTTGATATTGCAGTTTTTAGTTCATTTTGAGTAATTCCAAAAAATTTTGCAACACGTGCCATTGCAAATGGTAATGGAATATTTAGAAGTCTCATTTTTGATTTACATTCTTTACATGTATATTTTCCAGTGACATATGAATCAAGAAAAGATAACCGATGCTCTCTTCCACATTCTGAACAGGTTTCATTAAACCTTAATAGTAAACCTTGTATCATCGAACTTTTTGTATAAGTAAAAGGATCCATCAAGTTACTGGGAATGATAATTACAATAAAAATATAACGAGACAGCAATAACTTTTATATTTCCTTCTTATCTATCCTATTAATATAGAAAATTATTGAGGATTTTTTATGAACGATAGAAAAAAAGATACAAATCTAATAGCATACTGTGGCCTTTATTGTGGAGATTGCCATGGTTATACAGGAAAAATACCAGATCTTGCACGTGATCTACGAAAAGAGCTAAGAGAAATCAAATACGATAAATTTGCAGCTTTTATATCAACATATTCATTTGGTAAGGATTTTAAAAATTATGATGAATGCTATAAAGTACTAGGAGCAATGGTAAAATTCCGATGTAAGAAAGGCTGCCGAAATGGAGGAGGATCACCTTTTTGTAAGATTCGCAAATGTGCTCAGAAAAAAGAAATAGATGGCTGCTGGGAATGTAGTGAATTTGAAACCTGTAAAGAATTAGAATTCCTTGAACCAGTTCATGGCAATGCCCATATTAAAAATTTAAAAATAGTTAAAAAGAAAGGTAAAAAAGAATTGGTAAATGGTAAATCTTCATGGTACAACAAAAAGAATTAGAAAAAAAATATCCAACAATTGGATGTTGTGGGCTTGATTGTGGATTATGCCCACGTTTTTATACAGAAGGAACTTCTCGATGTCCAGGCTGTTTTGGACCTGATTTTTTAAACAAGCATCCTATTTGTAGTTTTATTACATGTTGTTTTAAGAAAAAATGTTTAGAAGTCTGCTCAGAATGTTCTGATTTTCCATGTAAAAGATTTAATGATTGGTTTGGAAACAAAACTTATGATTCATTTTTAACACATAAAAAAGCAGAACCAAATCATTTTTTTATTAAAGAAAAGGGGCTTGAAAAATTCCTTAAACAGCAACAGGAAAGAATCAGGTTACTTAAAATAATGCTTAAAGATTTTAATGATGGGCGTTCTAAAAGCTTCTATTGCATTAGTGCAACACTTCTTACAATTCAAGGTATTAAAGAATCAATTAAAAAAGCAAAAGAGAAGGCAAAAAATGTTGATCTAAAAACAAAAGCAAAAGTCCTAAAGGATTTGCTGAAAAATACAGCTGAAAACGAAAAAGTAGAATTAATTCTTAATAAACCACCTCATTGGAAATAGTGTTAATTATAATATTTCTTAAGCATTCTTATAGCATTTAGAGTAATCCATTTACTATGTTTTCCTTTTGTTTCAATGTTTGTGATAAATCGACCATTAAAGGTTTCCTCCAAGATCCATCGACCTTTATCATCTTGCTTGGATACTACAATGTCTACTGCATCCTGCATCCTTTCATCCTTAACTCCAAGTTTTGTAAGAATCTCAAGTATTTCTAAAATATCATCTTGGTACATATGTGGAAAACGAAGTTTAAGCCACCCTGGTTTTGAAGCTTTAGAAAGATTATGACTACGTTTATAGATATCATGCAACAAGAGATAATCCACAGCTTTATCTATGGTAGCT
>CAZVNH010000405.1:0-2626 GCA_964628575.1 uncultured Thermoplasmatales archaeon
GCTTATATCTTACATCAGATGAAAGAAAAGAAAATATTCTTAAACAAGCAGTAGAGCTGGGTTTTGATTTTAAACAATGGGTTGATCAAGGAAAACTAAATTTTATGTATTTAGACCTTGATAAATCAACGATTCATAAAGAAATGGATCAAGAAATTACCTCTGGTAATTATACTCGTGTAGTTCTTGATTCTTTAACACCTGTTTCAGAAGTACCAGTATGGGTAAGTGGTATTAATGAAATAATTCCTTCTGAAAATGGTGTAAAAGAAACAAAGAAATACCCAGCAGGATCAATTCCTGCAACAAGGATGCATGTAAGAAGAATCTTTAGTCTATTAAATAAAAACAAATGCACTGCAATGGTTACATCTGAAATACCAGAAGGCTCTAGATCTCTTTCACGTGATTCAATATCAGAATTTTTAGTTGATGGAATAATACTACTTGATTTAGATTCAACAATGGATAGAAGAAAACTTACTATTAGAAAGATGAGAGCGACAAGACATACACTAAAACCACATGATATTCAAATAACTGAAGGCGGTATTAAGTTCCTATAATACCCATATTTTTTTATTCTTAAATTATCTTCAGTAAATACTCTTATATAATAGATAATAGATATTATTATTAGTGGTAAGGAGTTGTTAGGGATGCAAGAAGATCCTATTGCGTTAGTGTTAGATGATCTTTTAAAACTTGATGATGTCTTCGCATGTATGGTTGCAAGACAAAATATGATTAGTGTAATGCCAACTGCTGGAACAGATAGTTTTAAATCAGAAGTTAATGAGATATGGGATATAATACACCGTGCAATGGATGATGTTTTTACAGTAATTAGAGAATATTCACAGACAGGACTTGCAGAAATGGAATTCCGCTTACAAGATTATGAGGTTTTATTTTATGTATTTCATGAAACAGATAATGCACTCGTTGCGATTGTTCCTGCATTATCAAATAAGGGTTTAATCGAGGTTGAAATTGAAAATGCTAGACGTGAGATTCAACAAATAATGGATAAACAGGAAAAAGAAAGATTAGCAACTGTGTAAATTATTGGATTTAAAATGATAAATGAAAATATTGATGTCGCAGTTGGAATGTCTCGCAAATGGGATGCAAGAGAAGCAGGTAGAGAAGTAGCAAGATCTACAATTAAAAAAATAAAAACACCGCCAAATTTTTTTATTTTATTTTCGACAATTCATTATAAAAACCATGGCGGATTTAAGAAATTATTAGAAGGTGTTTATGATATTATTCCTAATGATACCCCATTGATTGGTGGAACTGTTACTGGTTTTATGAATAATTATGGTTGTTATACTCATGGATGTACTGCCCTTGCTGTTTCTTCTAGTAAGATGGATGTTGCGGTGGGTTATGGAAAAAATACCAAGAGAAATCCAAAGAAAGCTGCACGACACTGTGTAAAAATGATAAAAAAAGATTTAGAAAGAAATAACTATTCTAATAAATTTTTACTTAATCTAATATCTGCAAGTGAAATTCCAAATATTCCACCTTTAGGACGTAAAAAAATAATTAGAGAGGGTATAGCTATAAAAATAATTATGCAGCTTTTTGGCTTCTCTCAGTATGTTTTACAAAAAGGCCAAGGTAGAGATGATGAGGTTATTAAAGAGATTATGAAATATTTTCCAGAGTATTCAATGCTTGGTGGTGGAACTCTTGATGATGGAACCGGATTTACTAATTATCAATTTTTTAATAATAATGTTTTGAGCAATTCAGTAGTTACATTAGGGATTAAAACAAACAATAATCTTGGAGTATTAACTACACATAATTTAAAGGAAACAGGTGTTAAATTTAAAATAACAAAATCAAGTAAAGATGGTGGTGTTATACATAAAATAAATAGAAAACCCGCAGCTTCTGAATTGATAAAATTACTAAATTGGCCGAAAGATTTTTTAAAAGATGATACCTGGTTTAAAACAACCTATTATTTTCCAATGGGTTTTCATTTTAATAATAGTAATCGTCTCGGTTCAAGGGTTATTGTGGGTATCTATGGTCAGTCTTTAATTACTACATTAAGAACAAAGGATCCTCAAGTTTCGATTTTAACAACTGATGGTAGAAGTCTATTAAATACAATTGAAAATAATTTAGATAATTATCCAAAAAAACCTCAATTTGGTCTATTTGCTTCATGTTCTACTAGACTTATAACAATGGGTAAAGAAATATATATTGCAAAAGAAAAAATTCAAGATTTTTTTGGAGAAAAACCTTTTATTGTTTTTTATGTTGGTGGAGAATCAACATATTCACCTAACAATGGTTTAGTTTATACTAACACATCCTTTAATAGTGCAATATTTTGGACGTAATGATAATATTATTAATCCTATAGATATTATTTTATTCTAAACATATTTTTAATACATTCATTTATTTTTTCATGATTTAAATACATTATTTTTGAAAGATTTGTCATATATTTAATATATTTTCCTAATATATGTTCATCTAAATTTTTTCTATAAGAATTAAAATTAAAATCATTGTTTTTAAAGGCTGTATCTATTTCTAAAGATGCAAGATCACCATACCATAATGAGAGTTGAATACCTCCTCCTAGTAC
>CAZVNH010000406.1:0-1069 GCA_964628575.1 uncultured Thermoplasmatales archaeon
AGTTATCCTATTGGGAACCAACTGAAGGATGGGAAAAACTAAACTCAGATTTTGAAAATGGCTATCTTAGAAAAAGTTGGTATAAATTACGAATAGAAAAAATTGATCCTAATCAAATACAATATTCACTATATAGAACAGGTATAGGAATCGTTGATAGTATAACCAGTACAGAATTACCTGCATCTTTTTCAGATTTTTCAAATATAGAATTTTATAGTACAAAAAATCCAACGCTCTGTCCAATGATATTCTGGGATGAACATTCCTTAGGATTAACAAGTATTGTCTAATTTAGTAAAGCTCTCTATCTTCACTAAAACCAAAAATATCATACTCTTTTTCAATTTCTTCATCTATTTCATTGTATTTCATAAATTCAATATTATAACTCTCAATCGATTGATTATATAGATCCTGAATATCTGTCATATTGATTAAAAATTCAACCCTACCTTCAACCATTGTAATATTTTCTGCAAGATATTCAAGATATATACTTGATTGAATTCTAAGATTAGAAAGATTTGCAGCTGAACCAGATAAATTCATATATAAATCTAAAAGATTAAGAAAATTATAGTCATAATCAACGAGTTCTTTTGTTATTTCAAAATGCGATTTTGCAATTAAAAAATTGTTATATGATAGTTTATAGTATATTAACGCATTTTCACAGTTATCAATAGAAGATATTTTATATGTATTCATTTTTGATTCATTTATCTCAGACCAAGCAGATGAATACCATATTGATGCTAATTCAAAATAATAATTACCTTCAGCACGATTTTCACGAGCTCGGTCTAGATCACCCATAGATGACAAAAAACTTGATGTAAAATTTAGATTTTTTTTCTCAATATTTTGTATTTCCATTATATGTTCTTTTTCAAGTTCCTCGATATCACTCCTTCTCATTATATCAGCAATAAAAAAAGTAATAATAATTACACCAATCATAATAGAAAGAAGCATAATAAACATATTTTTATCAAATATTCTACTCATAATTCACCACCAATAATTTTTATGAATTCTTTCATCTCTCCTAGTCCACAATTTTAAT
>CAZVNH010000406.1:1079-2624 GCA_964628575.1 uncultured Thermoplasmatales archaeon
CATAATCACAATATGTAAAAATTAAAAAAAAATAGTAAATTATACAAAAAAATCGTAATTTTAAGGAAAAAATTAAAGAAAGGGTTTTAATTTACCCCCTTAATAAATAAATATAAATGCCCTGGTAGTGTAGTGGCCTATCATCCTAGCCTGTCGAGCTAGGGACTCGGATTCAAATTCCGGCCGGGGCGTTATTTTTTTTATTTGATATATTACCACAATAAATATTTATATTAATAACAATAGACATTATCCTTAATTGGATGGCAAAAATGAAGGATGCAACTATTATTCTTATAGTCTGTATTTTATTTCTGAGTATATTTTTTACAATTCATCCAATAAAGATTTGCAAAGCCACATCAACAATTACTGTTGGTCCAGACGGCCCACCAATGTATGATTACAATAAAATTAATTATGCAATAGAAAATGCATCTACAGGAGATAACATCCATGTTTATAGTGGAACCTATAATGAAAATTTAATAATTAATAAACAAATTATTTTAACGGGTATAGATGATAAAAGTACAACAATTATAAACGGAAATAACGCATATAAACAAACAATTCATATCAAAACAAACGATGTTACAATTAATGGATTTACTATAAAAAATACTAAAGGCGCAGGTAATGAATACGGATGTATATATCTAAATTATACATCTGGTTGTACAATATCTAACAATATAATAAAAAACGGAAAGGATGGAATAGATTTAGTTGGTTCAACAGATAATACTGTTAATGATAATATCTTTGAGGATAACGAAGGTCATGGGATTAATCTTTTACAATCAATTAATAATAATATAGAACAAAATACAATAAGAAATAATGATCAAAACGGTATTAAACTATATCAGTCTTCATCAAATACAGTTTATAATAATATATTAACAGGTAATGAACAAAACGGAATTAATTCAGTTTTATCTAATAGCAATACTTTTTATTATAATGATTTCTCTGATAATTTTAATGAAAATGCATATGATTCAGGATCAAACAGTTGGAGTTATAATTCACAGGGTAACTTTTGGGATGATTATGGTGGAGTAGATGAAAATCCTGAGGATGGAATTGGCGATACATCATATAATATACCTGGTGGAAGTAACCAAGATCTTTATCCACTTGGAGATTTTATAGAGGTAAATCAAAAACCTGTGGCAACTATATTGTCTATCTCTCCTAATCCAGCGGTTTTTGGTCAGAATGTCCATTTTGAGGGAGATGCAACAGATGATGGAGCAATTATTAACTGGAGATGGGAAATATCTGGAATCATTGTAAGAACTTCTGAAGATTTTGATTATTCAAATTTGCCTGTTGGAACTCACTCTGTTAGTTTCAAAGTTCAAGATGATGATCTTGAATGGTCAGATGTTAAATATGATACCATAACAATTACTTCTACACTTAATACAAATCCAATTATAACAGAAATGAAAATTATGCCTTCTGAAACTACCTATGGTAAATCTGTTTTTTTCTATGGGGAAGGATCTGATTCTGATGTAGGAGACAGTGTTATAG
>CAZVNH010000407.1:0-2623 GCA_964628575.1 uncultured Thermoplasmatales archaeon
CTTGATGCCCTAAGAAAAGCAGCTGAAGGTGATGAAAATCTAATGCCATATATACTGGATTGTGTTCATTCGTATGGAACACTTGGTGAAACATGTCAAGTATTGCGCGATGTTTTTGGAGAATATGAAGAACCTGCTATTTATTAAAAGGTGAATAAAATGGAAAAAAAAATTAGAGTTTTAGTTGCAAAACCTGGTCTTGATGGTCATGATCGTGGTGCAAAAGTTATTGCTCGTGCACTTAGAGATGCAGGTATGGAGGTAATTTATACAGGTCTTCATCAGACAGCTGATATGATAGTTGAAGCAGCTATTCAAGAGGATGTAGATGTTGTTGGTCTAAGTCTTTTATCAGGTGCACATATGACACTTTTTATTGATGTTGCACATTTACTAAAGAAGAAAGGATTAGATAATGTAATCATTGTTGGTGGTGGAATTATTCCAGAAGATGACATTCCGAAATTAAAAAAAGAAGGAATAACTGGCATTTTTGGTCCAGGAACACATTGTGATGAAATTGTAGAATTTATAAAAAAGAATGTGAAACGATGAATGATATTCCCAAAAAGGTTTTATCAGGTGACCAAAGAGCAATTGCCAGGTTAATAACTTTAACAGAGAATAATTCTTTAGAAGCAGCTCAAGCTATGAAAATTATTCATTCAAACACAGGAAATGCACATGTTATCGGAATAACTGGTGTAATGGGATCTGGGAAAAGTACTTTAATCTATGAACTAACTCGTCTTTATCGCAAAATTGGTAAGAAGGTTGGTATAATAGCAATTGATCCAACTAGTCCTTTTTCAGGTGGTGCTCTTCTTGGTGATCGAGTAAGAATGATGGAGCTAGCTATGGATGATGGTGTTTTTATTCGATCAATGGGAACACGTGGAATGCTTGGTGGGCTTACTAGTGCTGTTTATGATGTTGTTGAAATTTTAGATGCATCTGGTAAAGATGTTGTCATTGTTGAAACAGTAGGTGTTGGTCAAGCTGAAGTAGATATTATCAAAATTGCTGATACTACTCTTGTTGTCATAGTCCCTGGATTAGGAGATTCAATCCAAACTCTTAAAGCAGGCGTAATGGAAATAGCGGATTTATACGTTATAAATAAGGCTGATCGGGAAGGTGTTGAACAAACTGTTGCAGAAGTTGAAAGTCTTGTTGATATATCTTGCTCTGATAAAGATAGAAAAACACCAATTCTTACAACAATTGCAAAAAAAGGAGAAGGAGTAGATAAGCTAGTTAAAGAAATTGATAATCATGCTGATTATCTAAAAAAAACAAATAGATTTGAAAAACAAAGAAAATTAAGATATGAAGCAGAGTTAGTTGAAATTATTCGAAAACGATTAATGAATTTTATTTTTGATGAAGAACAATTTAAAGATAAAGTTGAAAAACTTATTAACCAAATAAGTAAAAAAGAAATTGATCCTCATACAGCTGCTGAAGAAATTCTTGGTAAGATTTTAAAATAATAAAGAGACAATAAATTATAATATCTTATTTACTCTTAAAATCAGGTTTTCGTTTTTCTAAAAAGGCTTTCATACCTTCCTGGGCATCATCAACAAGGCAGTTTTTAGCTATTATTTCTTTTGCATAATTATAAGCTGAATATTCATCTTGATCAATCTGATTATAAAATGTCTTTTTTCCAAGCTCTAAAGTATATCTACTATATTGAGCAATTTCATTTGCCCATTTTTCTGTTTCTTCTGATAATTTTTCTGATTCAACTACTTTATTGATTAGTCCAAATTTTTCTGCTTCTTGTGCTGAAACAAATCTACCTGTAAAAAGCATATCAAGAGCTCTCCTTCGACCGATAACTCTACTAAGGGGAATCATCGGTGTTGAGCAGAAAAGACCAATTTTAACACCAGGAGTAGAAAATTTGGTTTTACTATCTGCAATAGCAAGATCACAAGCTGCAACAAGTTGGCAACCTGCAGCAAGAGCTACACCATGAACTTGTGCAATAACTGGTTGAGGTATCTCATGAATGGTTTGCATCATTTTTGTACAAATTGAAAAAATATTGCGAAAATATTCTATATCATATTTTTCTCCAACTAATTCATTAATATCATGACCAACACAGAATGCATGTCCTTTTCCTTTAATAATAACAACATGAATGTCTTTGTCCTTGGCTATTAGATCAAGCCTTTCTTGAAATTCATCCATTAGTTTCAAAGAGAGTGCATTACGATTTTTTGGACTGTTTAGTATTATCCATCCAACGCGATCTTTTTTTTCAAATAATACTTGTTTCATTAAGCAGCCTCAATTTCTTGATATTTTCGAAAACTTTTTTTACTTTCCTTTGAAATTTGGTTTTCTTTTTTCAATAAAGGCTTTCATTCCTTCCTTTTGATCATGTGTTGAAAAACCTGATGAAAAATAGGATATTTCCAATGAGTTAGCTGATGATAAATCAATATCTGTGCCTTTATTAACTAATGCTTTTATAAAATCAGTTTGTACTGAGGACTTACCTGCGATTTCATTAGCTATCTTTTCTACTTCCTCAATCAATTTTTCATCTTCAACAACTTGGTTGATAAGTCCAATTGAATGTGCATCTTCTGCTGAGATATTACGT
>CAZVNH010000408.1:0-2613 GCA_964628575.1 uncultured Thermoplasmatales archaeon
ATAGTAATAGATACAAATTCATTTTGTTCACTTATTTCTACATGTGAAACAAATATTTTTTCTGATATATCAATATTTTTTTCTTCATTTATTGCATTAACAGCACCCAGTCCACTTAATACCAATACCCCAATTAAGGAAAAAACAATTATTTTTTTCATATATTACCTCCACATTAACAAGTGTTAATTAAGTAATATAACTTTATTATTTAAAAGTTTGTAAAATGCATATCTTATAAATCAGTAAATTTGAATATAAAAAAGTAATAATTTATAACCTTTTTATTTAAAATTGGATCATTGGTTTTTCAATTATTAAAAAAATTTATGAATTACTTAAATCATTTATTTTTGTGTTTGAGGTAAATGCAAAGCTTTGGTTAGAAATAAATGCTAAATGTGTTATTGGTAAAGGAAGAGCGGAATTACTTCATAAAATAAAGGAATTAGGATCACTATCAGAGGTAGCAAGATCAATGGGTATGGCATATAGTCATGCCTGGTCTGAAATCAAAGAAATAGAAGACGCAGTAGGCGGCTCTGTTATTATATCTTCAAGAGGAGGAAAGGATGGTGGGAGCTCATGTTTAACAGAGTTAGGTGAAGATATTCTAAAAAGATATGATGAAGAAAAGAAAAGATTAGATCAACACTTAGTTAAGCGTAATAAAACTTAAAAAATTAATCTACTTTAATAAATATTCAAAGATTAAAACAAACAACTTTTGGTTCAGTCATCTCCATTAAAGCGTGTTTTATACCCTCTCTTCCAAGACCGCTATATTTAATCCCGCCAAATGGCATCATATCAATACGATAATCTGAGGAATCATTTATTATAACACCACCAATATCAAGTTCTTTTACTGCTTTAAATGCATTATTAATATTCTGGGTAAATATGCCAGCATGAAGTCCATATCTGACATTATTTGCCCTTTCAATAGCTTCATCAAGATTTTTGATTTTATATAAACATATGACTGGTCCAAAAACCTCTTCATGATCTATTTTAACATTTTTTGGAATATTTTCAAGAACAGTTGGATAATAGATACTTCCTTTACGTTTTCCACCAGTCAACAACTTGGCTCCTTTTTCTATTGCTTCATTAACCCAGGTCTCTACTCTAATCGCCTCTTTCTCTGAAATCATAGGGCCCATATCAGTGTTTTCTTCATGTTGACATCCTACTTTAAGTTTATTTGTACGATTAATAAGTTTCGTCATAAAATCATCATAAATCTTGATATGTACCAAAATACGTTGCACACCAATACAGCTCTGTCCTGCAGATGAAAAACCGCCATATATACAAAGATCTACAGCTTTATCAACATCTGCATCATCTAGAATAATAGTTGGAGAGTTAGAGCCCAATTCCATACTTATTTTTTTAAGACCTGCATGTTTTAAAATTCTTAACCCTGTATCCACTCCACCTGTAAACGAAATCATCCTAATTCTATCATCACTTACTAATACATCTCCAACTTCAGAACCATAACCCGTGACAATATTCAAAATATTCTTTGGAAGACCTGCTTTTAGAAATGTATCTCCAAGCTTTAGTGCAGAAAGCGGTGTAGTAGTTGCAGGTTTCAAGACAATAGAATTACCACCAGCAATAGCTGGACCAAGTTTATGGGCAACAAGATTTAATGGATCATTAAATGGTGTGATTGCACCAATAATTCCAATTGGAAACCGATAATAATATCCAACTCGATTTTCAGAACCAGGTACGCTATCAAAAGGAAGTGTTTCACCAACAACTCGTCTTGCTTCTTCACCAGAAATTGTAATAGTATTTATCGCACGGCTAACCTCTTTTCTTGCCTCAAGAGTTGTTTTACCTCTCTCACTACAAATAATCTGAGCGAATTCCTCCTGGTTTTTCTTAATAATTTCTGCTGTATTCATTAAAATATCAATACGTTCATGTACAGGTATATTCTTACTAATTTTAGATCCTATAGCAGCACAATCAATAGCTTTTTTCATATCTTCTTTTAAGTCATTTGGAACTGTATCAACTATTTCATTATTGTAAGGATCTCTGATATCGATTTTTTCTTTTTTATCTACCCATTTTTCACCGATTAACATTTTCACAAAATATCACTCCTCGATTTGAGCTTTTTGAAGTTTATTACTATAATCTATGCAAACTGTTTTTATCTCTGTAAATTCATCAATTGCTGTTGTTCCAGCCTCTCGTCCACCGTTACCTGTGTTTTTTACACCACCAAACGGAATATGAACTTCTGCACCAATCGTTGGAGCATTTATGTATGTAATTCCAGTTTCAAAATCATCAATAGCCCTGAATGCAAGATTAACATCTTTTGTATAAATAGAAGAAGAAAGACCATAATCAACATCATTAGCTATCTTTACTGCTTCTTCATAATTTTTGATTTTTATAATACTTAGAACTGGTGCAAAAATCTCTTCTTTAGTAATTTTCATACCATGTTTTGCCTCAAAAATCGTCGGTTCAACAAAATAACCATTTTTATAATTACCTTCTTTTAATTGCTTACCACCATAAATGAGTTTTGCACCTTCATTTTTACCAATATCAACATATCTTAAAAAAGTATTAAGC
>CAZVNH010000409.1:0-2611 GCA_964628575.1 uncultured Thermoplasmatales archaeon
TTCAAAATCATCTGATGGTTGAAATGGAAATGTTATTAAAGGTTTTTCATGTTGTGGTGAACCTATAAAAAGTGTTAATCAAATGCTTACATTAACACTTTCTGCAAGAAATATAGCACTTGTAGAGAAAGAAAATTTGGATATATATTCACCATGCCCGATGTGCCATCTAGCATTAACTGAATGTAAAAGAATTCTAGATACAGACCAAAAAATGAATGAACGAGTAAATAAATTTTTAGAAGATGAAGGATTAAGCTATATTGGTAATGTAAAAATTGTGAACACCATCGATCTTTTACATGATAATATTGGACTTGAAAAGATTAAGAAACTTGTAAAAAAACCTTTAAAAGATATTAAAGTTGCGACTCACTATGGATGCCATACTATTCGACCTAGTGAAATAGGCAGACCAGATAATTCTGAAAATCCAGAAAAAATGGAAAGAATTCTCGAAACAATTGGTGCAAAACCAGAATATTATCCTGAAAAACTTGATTGCTGTGGTGGTTTATTAAACGCAAATTTACCAGAATCAGCTCTTACAAAAACAGGTCAGAAACTTCAAAAAGTACAAGAATATGGTTTCGAAGCATTTGTTGATATTTGCCCCTGGTGTCATCGTCAATATGATGGTAAACAGGTTAAAGCTGGTGAAACTGTAGCAGCTAAACTTGACATCCCTGTTTTTTATCTTACTCAGCTTATTGGACTATCATTTGGGATATCTAAAGATAAACTTGGATTAGAATTCAATTTAAGCCCTGTTGATAAAATCAAAGTAGGAGGTAATTAAGATGTCAAGTAAAATTGGTGTATTTGTTTGTCATTGTGGTATAAATATTGCCTCAACAGTTGATGTTAAAAAACTTGTAGATTATGCAAAAGGACTTGATGGTGTTATCGTTAGTAAAGATTACAAATATATGTGCTCTGATGTTGGAGCAAACTTAATAAAGGATTCCATTAAGAAAAATAAGCTTGACGGTGTAGTTATTGCATGCTGTAGTCCGCGTATGCATGAGCATACGTTTCGAGGTGTTGTTGAATCAGGTGGAGTAAATGCCTTTAATCTAGAAATTGCAAATATTCGAGAGCAATGCAGTTGGGTTCATGAAGATAAAGACCGTGCAACTGAAAAAGCCAAGGCTTTAGTTCGAGGTGCTGTTTCAAAAGCAAGATTACTTGAGCCATTACAGGCATCAAAAGTTAAGGTTAATCCTTCTGCAATGGTTATTGGCGGAGGTATATCAGGCATTCAAGCAAGCCTTGATCTTGCTGAGCAAGGACACAAGGTATATTTAATCGAAAAAAGCCCAAGTCTTGGAGGACGAATGGCCCAGCTCGATAAAACATTTCCAACACTTGATTGCAGTGGATGTATATTAACACCTAAAATGATGGAAGCAGGAAATCACCCAAATATTAAACTTTTAAGCTATTCTGAAGTGATTAGTGTTGAAGGAAGCATTGGTAATTATAAAGTAAAAGTAAAAAAGAAAGCACGATTTGTTGATCTGGATAAATGTACTGGTTGCGGAGATTGCGTTGAAGCATGTCGATTAAAGGATCGATTGGTTAGTGAATTTGATGAGGAAATTGGAAAACGTAGCGCAATATATATGCCATTTCCACAAGCAGTACCTTTAAAATGTGTAATAGATAAAGATAATTGTTTAATGCTTACACGGGGAAAATGTGGAACAGGACCTCTATGTGTTGATGCATGTGAAGCAGGTGCAATTGATTTTAAACAAAAAGATGAAGAAATTGAAATAGAAGTTGGAGCAATAATTGTTGCAACTGGATATGATCTTATAGATCCGCCTTCAATGTTTGAATATGGTTATACAAAATCAGATGATGTTATAACAACTCTTCAAATGGAGCGTTTAATAAGTAGTTCAGGACCCACTACAGGAGAGATCCTGCGACCAAGTAATAATGAAAAACCAAAAAGTATTACTTATATCCTCTGTGTTGGAAGTCGTGATCAAACAGAATGTACATGGTGTTGTCGGATTGGATGTATGAGTGCTTTAAAACATGTTTATCTACTCAAAGAAAAACTAGGCGATGATGTTGAAATAAATATTTGTTATACTGATATTAGAAGTTTTGGAAAAGGTTATGAAGAATTTTATAGAAATATTCGCAGTATGAAAAATACTAACTTTTTCCGTGGAAGGCCATCTGAAGTTAGACCATCAGGTGATGATCTTACTATTGATATTTTTGATACAACAACAAATAAACTATTTGAAATTAAAACCGATCTTGTTGTTCTTGTTCCAGCTATGGTTCCCCGATTTGATAATAACGAGTTTGCTAGAATTCTAAGGATATCTCAAAGTGCTGATGGATTTTTACTTGAAGCACATCCAAAACTCAGACCAATGGATACATTTACTGGTGGTATTTTCATCGCGGGTTGCTGTCAAGCACCAAAAGACATACAAGATAGTGTTGCACAAGCTAGTGGTGCTGCGGCAAGAGCTGCAAATATTTTATCAAAAGAAGAACTTGAAGCAGAACCACAAATATCTTTTGTAGATGAAGAGTTATGTAGCGGATGTAGTACATGTATATCAGTTTGTGCTTATAATGC
>CAZVNH010000410.1:0-2581 GCA_964628575.1 uncultured Thermoplasmatales archaeon
GATTTATAGTATCTTTTAATTTTTCAATAAATTGAATTCCACTATTTTCATCTAAGTTATTATTGATTTCCTGAATAACTTTTTGAATTCCAGATCCTATCTCTGAGGAATCTGCATTATCTACTTGTTTATCTATAGTAACAATATCAATTTGCTGAATACTACTAATATCATTGATTTTGATAAAATTTAATATTTTATGTTCGATACTAACTCTTCCAATGAGATCATTGAGGGTATTAAATGCATATATTCGACCATTGTCTTTTTCTAAAATCTCAAATAAAATAGTTATAATATATTTTAAAAATTCTGAATTTTTTATATCAGATTTGCTATTTTGTTTCATTTTTGTAATAAAATTAAGTTGTAAATAATCAAGATCTAAACCTATCTCTTTCATTGTTATTTCATAATTATATGGTAAATCCTCTTTTATCTCTCTTAGAAAATAGTATCCCGCAGATGTACCCATTGTATCGATAATTTTTTTCATAAATTCAAGAACTGCTTTTCCAATATCTTTTATATCAAAATCATTTATTTCATCATCGACTTCTATTAGATCAAAAACTTCATCAAGGCGATTATCATTTATTCGCACATACTGTAAAAATTTATATTTTTCCTCAACAAATTTTATAGTATTACTAATAACAATATTTGCATAAGCTTCAGATGTTCTTCTACTTATCACACCTATTGTAGTCCGTATTATCTTACCAATTAATTCTTTATTTTGTAATTCTGGCATCCATCCTTCTCTCTAATCCTATAATCTCAGATTATAATGCATATCTAATTTAATAACATTTAGTATAAATTAAAAGATCAATTATCATCCCAAAAACCTCTTGTCCTAGCATATGTTAATTCTGATTTTAAAATATCTCTTAAAAACTTTATCATTGTTTCATCTGATTTTTCAATATTAGTTACAGTATATTTTCTTAAGATTCTAGCTGCTGTATCTGGACCAATGCCTCTACCAACAAGACAGAGTATTGCTGGTTTTCCATAACTAAGAACCAAGCTTGAATTTTTTAAAATTCTTTTATATTCCTTGTTTTCATCCTTTGTTTTTTCTTTTTTTGATATTATTCTAATAATGTCTTTTTGATATCGACGGAGAACAGCTATTTTTATAGCTCCACATCTAGCACATTTTGGTTTCGCATCTACTCTTCTAACCACAGTATTCCATTTATTATGACAGTTTGTACATATCATTGTAATATCGGCATCCTCTAAACGTTTCTTTAAAGCCATTAAAATCGATCTGTCTGCCCTTTGAGGTACCATCAATCCTCTAATTGTTTCTAGTCCTGCTAGTGATATTGGTGAAAGCCTTTGAACCTTAATTTCTATTTTTCCATCCTGAATCCTTTTTAGTACTTTTTTAGTATTATCGATATCCATTCTTTCAAATATTATTTTATCAATTGCTTCATCAAGTATAAGGCTGTTATCAAATAATGTAAAAAGTTTTTTTATACCAATATTTTTAACATCAAAATCCTTTTTTATCGATCCGAATTTCCTTGCAACATGAACTAGTTGCCATCTGATAAATGTAGAATTTTTTGATATTGTATAGATTAGATAGTATAGTGTTTCTGGTTTTGTTGAAGTTAATATATCTTTGATTTTTTCAACAGGTATTCTACTAGGAAGCTCAAGATTTATTCTATAAGCATCACTACTTATTCCTATACTTTCTCCTATAGATTGCGCAAGAATTGCAGATATTAATCTACCTATTGTTTCATTTACTTTTGTTCCGAAACAGGCATTTATTATAACTGTTTTTTCTTCAACATCTATTGTAATCGTTTTATCATCAGGTGTAATAAATCCTTGTTTTTTCTGATTTTCAATTTGTTGTATATATTCTTTTAAATTCTTTTTTTCAATAGGATAATCAAAAAGATCTTTATTAGATACAATTTTTCTTCTGAGTTCTCCTACTTCTTTTGCCACATTATAAGGTATTGGTATGTCCTCACCGGTCCAAGATGGGATATTTCCTATTTCTTTTGATTGATTTACAAGTATTTCATCTTCTTCTGTTTTTATAATATTCCAAGGTCGACCTTTTAAGATAAAATTTGCACCTTCAAATCCATAATTTAAAACATAACTTTCATCAAGTTTTCCAATTTTTTTACGAGTGCTAATATCTACAACCATGTAGGTTTTTTCATCAGGAATCATTGAGATATTTTCTAAAAAATAATGTCTTGAGTTGGTTCTTTTTTTAATTAATCCTTCTTCATCTATCCAAATGTTTCTTTGATTTTTCAAAAGAATTATTATCTTATTTAATGTCTGTTTTTTTAGATCTTTAAAAATATATGTTCTTTTAAGGATTCTAAATATCTTTTCTTCTTTTATCTTTCCATATTCAAGAGTTATTGATATTATTTGATTTGATAGAACAGATAAAGGATTCTGTCTTATTTTTATTGGCTCAAGTTCTCCTTTTAATGCTTTTTTTGTAATAATTAGACTTTCAGCAAGATCCTCAGGTGCAGTAGTGATAATCATACCTTTTGATGTATTCCCAATACTATGTCCAGAT
>CAZVNH010000411.1:0-2579 GCA_964628575.1 uncultured Thermoplasmatales archaeon
AACATCCCTTATTATCTTTAACTCTTAGTTTTATTGTATATGTTCCTATCATATCATATGTATATATTGTTGTCTCTGAATTTGATATTTCATCTATTGTATTATCTCCATTAAAATCCCAGTGGTATTCAATGATATAACCGTCCTGGTCATTACTTTCACTTGCATCAAATGTCACTTCGTTTCCAATAATTTCCTCTGAAGGACATGAAAATATTGCATATGGAACCTGATTTGTTTCTGTATTATTACAATTACCTGCAGATATAGTTGGAATTATGAATAATAAATTTAATATTATTATTACGATTATTTTTCTCAAACTCCTCACCTTATTAATGATATACTTTTTATTTAATAGTATTTAAATATAATGTGTAAAAATAACAATTTAATAATATGCATTAATTATAAATAATTGAAAAAATTCAAATGGTGTATACTATGATATTTTTATCAAGAATCTATGATATATAAACCTTGATCTAACTAATCTTCAAAATATTCATAGGCATCAACTAAATCTAAATAAACACCATCAAATCCGGCATTAAGAATTTTATATAAATATGAATCATTATTTCCATAGATTATATCTTGCCAATTTGAATCCCAGTATTGAACCTTATAATTTCCAGGCCAATCTGGATTTTCATCTAACAACCAACTAGGTGGATTGTTATACCATTTGTCATTCCAATAATATCTATAATCTTCAGCTTCGCCTATGCTCATATATGCAACTACTAGGCGTTTTCCACCATTATCTTTAATTTTTAATGAATTAACAACAGATTCGTTTAATTCAGCCTCATTATAAAATAAATCTATAATTAATATATCATAATTTGTTTGTTTTAAAGTAATCGAGAATTGATCTTTATTTGAAAAACTATCTGGATTAATAAGATATAAAAAATTCTTTGCATCATTTAATGAAAATATATCATTGTTATTCTGATTGTATGGAATATTTGGATAATTTGGAATATTGTCGAGTTCTCTATGAGAAGCAGCAAATGAAATAAAATTTCTATTATTATTTTGATAATATGAATTATCAACAAAACTATGTGTCCAACAATAATCAGTGACTAATACTTGGATATTATTTTTTTTTGCAAGATTTAAAAAATCTAACATATAGTCGGTATCGGTATTTGGTGTTGGTATATTATCACCATAATATCCATAAAAAAGATCCTCTCGACCAATACCATCTATGGCATTTATATATGAAGTTGATAAAGCTCCTTCTGATTCTCCATTTAATGTGATAAGCTCTTGTCCATTTTGAGGGATAATAATAAAATCAGGATTAATTTCTTTTGAATAAGAGCTAATACTCTGAACAAATTCACGCATATCTTGTCTATAATCTCTATCTTCAATGCACCCTGACAACATGGCTACTATTATTAAAATAATAAATGCAATAACTAGATATCTACTACAAATATTTTCCATAAAATCTACTTCTAAAGGATTTTTAATTAACAAATTAATATTAATTCACATTTAATAAATTTTTTCTTAACCAGCTATGCATCTTCTAAGTTTATATTAAATTAAAAATAAAGAAAAAGTTTAGAAGGGAATAAATGTTTATCATTAAGAAAGAATAATGAATCTTAGTATAATCATGTTTAATATAAAAATTAAAGGGGAATTATAGGATGGGTGAAAAAATATTATTTTCATTAGAAAATTGCATTAAATGTATGCAAACAAAAGAGTTACTAATAAATAGAGAAGACATTAAAATAGTTACATACCCTCATGATTTTCAAAATTGGTCAGAAGAACAATTAAAAAGTGCGAAGAATTATAATGTTTTTGAAGATCTTCAAGTTACAGCACCTATCCTCTGGATTAATGGCGAAAAAATAATAGGTTATTTAAGAATAAGAAAATGGTTGCAGGATGATTAATAAAACTATTATTTATTACAATTCTTTTAATGTATTTTTCATTTTTTGATACCAATTATCTATACATTTCTCTAGTTGTTTTTTTGTAGTTTTTGTATTATTACATATATATGTATGATAATAACCTCCTTTTGTAAGAGTTTTTGTTTTTTTATTACAGAGTCCAACACAATTAAGTTTTTGTAGTGAGCGGTATACTGTACTTCTTTCTTTTCCAATGTATTGGGCTAGTTCATCTGCTCTTTTTTCTCCTTTTTCCTTTAAAGTTTTATATACTTCCATATCTAAAACATTTAAATTAAAAATGCATTGCATAACGTCATCGCAGCATATATTTTGATTTGGATTTATATATCTCATATTTTATTGATATTTGGAATAATTTTTTAGTATATAATGGTTGTGCATATTTTTTACACAAACGTTATATAGTATATACAATATTAAGGATAAAAAATGGATAAAGAATTAGAAGAAATAAAAAAGAAAAAGTTAGAAATGTTAAAACAAAAATATATTAATGGAGGACGATTAATGGAAAATATGCCAGATGAACCATTGAAAATAACAGATTCAGATTTTGATGAAGCTGTAAAAAAATATGAAACTATTGTGATAGATTGTTGGGCACCATGGTGTGGGCCATGT
>CAZVNH010000412.1:0-2574 GCA_964628575.1 uncultured Thermoplasmatales archaeon
ATATAAGTCATTTCAACAAGGTTTCTTGTTATTAAATAAGTTATCAACGCAAGCATAATGATACAGATGATACGATAGCTTATGGATTTAACAATAGAGCGTTTTATAGAATCTTTCATAATTTTTTCATCCTCTATAAACAGATTGATTTTGATAATAAATAGTCTTATAATAAAGCTTTATTTCATTTTTTAATTGAAATTCTATTAAACGTTTATTATAATTTTATTTCTAATACTTCTTAAATAATGATTTAAAAGTATAACTTTTTAAGTAGTTTTAATATTTTGTATATGAGGAGAGAAGAATATGAACATCAGATTTATGGTTTTGGTAAGTTCTATAGTAATATCTTTAATTACTATAACGGGTTGTTTAGAAACTGATGAAAAACCGGCTGAAAAACAATTATCAAATGAATTAAATATATACAATTGGGATGACTATTTTGGGGAGACTACCTTAGAAGATTTTGAAAAGGATTTTGGAGTAAAAATTAATTTTTTTTCTTTTGAAGATGAAGATCTTATGAATTCTGCATTGGAATCAAATCCTTCAGCATATGATGTTGTTATTTCATCAGGTTCATATATTGCTGAACTGATTAAAACAAAATCTCTTGCAAAAATTGATAAAAGTAATATTCCAAATCTTAAAAACATAGATACAGATTTTTTAGATAAATATTATGATCCAGGGAATGTCTATTCTATCCCTTATTTGTGGGGAACTACTGGTATTGCATATAATACTTCAGCTGTTTCTTATGAAGTAACAAGTTGGGATGCTCTTTGGGATTTGAATTACTCTGGAAATATATCGATGTTAAATAATAAAGAAGAAATCATAGCTGCTGCATGTAAAAAACTTGGTTATTCGATAAATACAGAGAACTCATATGAATTAACTGAAGTTGAAAACATATTAATAGAGCAAAAACCTCTTTTAACAGGTTATGAGGATACACTTACAATTCAAGAAAAATTAATATCTGGAGAAATAGCATTAGCTCATATATACAGTGGTGATGGTCTTGTAGCAGCAGATAGTAATGAAAACATCACTTATATAATACCTGAAGAAGGCGCTCCTATATGGATTGATAATATGTTTATTCCTGTTGACAGTCCACATAAATATACTGCAGAGGTTTTTATAAATTATATATTAGATCCAGAAGTAAGTGGCAATATTACAAATTATTTATGGTATGCAAATCCAAACACTGCGGCAGATGATTATATCGATCCTGAGATACTTGAAGATCCAAGTGTTTATCCAAGTCAAGCAATTCTTGATAAATGTGAATTTTATGATGAAAAAACAGCTTTAACAAATAGTGAGTACAATAGAATCTGGTCTCAACTTCACTTAGAGTGAAAAATAAATGTTAAAATTAAATTTAAGGTTAAAAGTTGTTTTAACTATAGTCATTTTAATTTTAGTACCTATAATATTGGCTAATTTTTATCTAACTTTTCAAATTCAGGAATCAATAAAAGAAGATGCAACAAATAAATTAGAACTATTAGCTTATACAGTTGGAAATGAAATAGAAAAAACAATCGATGATCATATAAACGAAATAATTGTACTAGCAAATAACCCAGTTTTAAAAGATTATAATGCATCAAATTCAGAAAAATTAGAACAATTAAAAACAACCCAGAACTATCATAAAATTTTTGAAGATATTACATTAATAGATAAAAATGGAAATGTCATTATATCAACAACTTATAACTATCAAGGTGAATGGAAAACTAATCAATGGTATCAAGAAGCATTAAAAGGAAATATTACTGTTTCAGATGCCTATATTTTACCAAATCCTTTTAAATTAATTATGATTTTTTTATCACCAATAATAAATAATAATGAAATTATCGGTGTCATTTCTGGCCAAATTGATCTACAAAATATATGGAATATCACAGATGATATTAAAATTGAAAATACTGGTTTTGTCTATTTGATTAATAATGACGAAAAAATTATAGCTCATCCGAACAAAGAACTCATTTTTTTAAAATTAGAAGATAAGGAGCTTTCAAATAATCTAAAAAATGACAAAGGGTCTTTTACACATATAAATGAAAATGGAACAGAGATGCTCTGTAGTTATTCTTCGATCTTAGGAGATACCATATATAACTCTAAGGGCTCATGGAGATTAATTGTTGTTCAAGAATCAGATGAGATTCTTTCTAGTGTGGCTCTGTTACAAGAACAAATAATATATATTGGTTTCTTTTTTTTAATAATTTTAATACTTGTTGGATACATTTTTTCACGATCTTTTATAAAACCGGTTCATAAACTAGAAAAGGGTATGAGAGAGGTAGCTAAAGGAAATCTAAATGTTAGAGTAAAAATAAAATCAAGAGATGAGCTACGATATCTTGGAGATTCTTTCAATGATATGACAAAAGAGTTAAAAAACATGCGTGAAGGATTAAAAAATAGAACAGAAGAAGTAGAAAAACTTCTTAATCAAAAAGATGAGTTTATTCACCAACTAAGTCATGATTTAAAAACCCCATTAGTTCCAATAACAACCTTGCTCCCTATGGT
>CAZVNH010000413.1:0-2570 GCA_964628575.1 uncultured Thermoplasmatales archaeon
CTTGAGGTGTTGAAATAATAAGTCTACTCTTATTCCAAATTTGTTTTCTTTTTTCTGGTGATACTTCTCCAGTAAAAATATTAATTTGATCCATTTCTATTGTTAGATTTGCTTTTAGAAAAGAAGCATGTTGGATAACAAGAGGTTTTGTCGGAGCTAGAAATAATATTTTTTTATCTTTTTTTTCTAATTCATCTGCTATTAATAGTAAAGCAATAATTGTTTTTCCAAGACCTGTTGGTAATACAACAAGAGTATTTTTTTTAGAAGCAGATTGTGCAATATTTATCTGAAATTCTCTTTTTTCAATTGAATCAGGTTTTATATTTTTTTTTATTATATACACAAAAATGGTAATATAATAAGATGGATTAGAATATTTGGGAAAAAAATGATAATAAATTTTTTTTAAAAAATGTTATAATGTACCTTGTACATGTAGCCATTGGTAGAATTTATGGAAATCGCTGGAATCTATGTACCTTTATGGGCTTTTTTTCTTATTTTTATACTGGCAGTTTTTATTGTTTGGAAGTTATTTAAATTTGCAGTAAGAATTTTACTTGTTATAATTGTTTTCTTTATAATTCTGTTTGGATTAGACCTTTTAGGAGTTTTTGATAAAATTCAAGAATTATTTGCGTTAATTTTTTAATTATCTCTTGTGTTAAATGATATATAAAAAATCTCCTTATCTACTAATTCTAATTTTCCTAACTTATTTCCGCTTAGATATTTTTCTTTTAAATCCTGCATAATTTGCCTCTCCCCAATTCGTCAAATATTGAACCAATATTTAAAATCTTCTTTTTTTATTTTGCAGAATTGAAAAATTAGAAACTTCTTGTAAATACAACATCTTCAGTAGGAATTGTAAAATGTATAGTAGTTCCTTTTCCTATTCCATGACTATCAGCCCAGATTTTTCCACCATGTTTCTCAATTATTGTTTTACAAATAGCAAGACCTAAACCTGTTGAATCAAGCTTATGTCTAGACTCATCTGTCTTATAGAATTCATCAAATAGATGATCACTTTGTTCTCTTGTTAGACCTACTCCTGTATCTTTTACAGAGATTTGAAGAAAGTTACCAGTATCCTTTCTTATATGTTTTGAACTAAAACCTAATTCACCTCCATTAGGCATACAGTTTACAGCATTCGAAGAAATATGATCAAGTAATTGTGTAAGTCTATCTTTATCTGCTTTAACTAAAATATTCTTGTTTATATTATTGTTAATTTTGATTTTATAGCTTTTAAAAACAATATCATATTTTTTAACTAGTTCTTCAATTATATTGTATAAATTTTCTTTTTGTAGCATTAAACTAGATGATGTTATATCAGCAAGTTCTCTGGCATTTGTAATAACTCGTTTTATATATTCAACATTTCGGATACAAGTATCCATAAGTTTTATTGTTTCAGGTTTTTTTAGATCTTCTTTAATCATCGGTAGAAATGATATTAATGGTGTAAGCGGTGTTGCTAGATCATGGCTTAAACTATCAATAAATTTAATTTTATGTCTTAGAAGTTTATTTACTTCAAGAGTTCTTTCCAAGACTTTCTGTTCGAGATTTCTATTTAATTCATTTAGTTTATTCTCTGTTTCCTTTAGTTTAGTTTCAAGTTCATATATTTTTTCTTCTTTAGCTTTAATATCTTCTGTAAAATTTATCTGGTTTCCTTCCATCATCCCGTTCAAGTCTCAATATTTGTAATCTATAATTAAATATTTAGTATTAAAACTTTTAGAGATTATTTGAATATTAGAATCCATACATTTTAATATAATGTTATATATATAATATTACTAAATGACCGATAGAAGCGATTTTAAATCATTTATTCCTGCGGAGCGAGACATACCTGAACTTACTATTAAAGCTGCAATTGTTGGTGTTTTTTTAGCAATTGTTCTTGGTGCTGCAAATGCGTATCTTGGTCTTTACGCTGGTATGACGGTATCTGCAATAATTCCTGGAGCTGTGATGGCGTTAGCTCTTTTACGGCCTTTTAAAGGAACGATTCTTGAAGTAAATCTTGCGACTATGGGAGCTGCTGGAGGTGAATGTATAGCAGCTGGAGTTATCTTTACAATACCTGCTCTTATTATTTTAGAAGCATGGACTGAAATTCATTATCTTGAGACTACTTTAGTATCGCTTTTAGGTGGTTTTATTGGAATACTTTGGATGGTTCCACTTCGTCGTGCTCTTGTTGTAAAAACTGATTTACCGTTTCCAGAAGGTGTTGCTGTTGCAGCAGTTCTTACAACAACTGTTGGAGGAGAAGAAACATCTAAAAAAGAAGCCAAATCAAATAGCGTCAGCGGTATCTGGCTTGTTATTGGTGCATTAATTGCTGGTCTTTATAAATTTGGTGAACTATCACTTAATCTCTTTCGTGGAACTATAGAATCAGTTGGAAGTATTGGTAGATATACAATCGGTGGTCAAAACAATGAAGGATACATTTATGGTGGTGTAACAACGTCACCAGCTCTTTTAGGAGTTGGATGGATTATTGGACCTCGAATTTCGTCATATGTTTTAGTAGGCGG
>CAZVNH010000414.1:0-2561 GCA_964628575.1 uncultured Thermoplasmatales archaeon
CAATAGTAATGGTAGGTGTAACTGGAATGGATATTCCAAGAAAACCCTATTACATGAAAGAGTTAACTTTCAAATTCTCCAGATCGTATGGTCCAGGGAGATATGACTATCAATACGAAGAAAAGGGAATAGATTATCCAATTGGATATGTAAAATGGACTGAAAACAGAAATATGCAGGAAGTTATAAGATTAATTGAGAATAATTTAATTAACATAAAATCATTAATAACTCATGAATTTAATTTAGATCAAGCATTAAAAGCGTATGAAATGATAACTGATAATCCTAATAAAGAAAAATTTATTGGAGTATTATTAAAATATAATAATGATAAAATTGAGCAGGAAAGAAAAATTATTATTAATAAGAAAACAACAAAAGATGTAATAAATATAGGCTTAATCGGTGCAGGTAATTTTACAAAGAGTGTATTTATGCCTAACCTTAGTAAAGCGAATAATATAAACTTTAAAGGAGTGGCATCAGCAAAAGGAATAAGTTCAAAAAGTCTCGCAGAGAAATACAGTTTTGAATATGCTACAAGTGATTATAAAGAATTAATGAATGATAAAGATATAAACTTAATAGCTATTACCTCTACTCACAATTTACATGCAAATATGACAATAGAAGCTTTTAGACAAAATAAAAATGTATATATAGAAAAGCCACTTTGTATAAAAAAGCAAGAGCTTACTGATGTATATAATGAATATAGAAAAAGCAAAAATTTATTAATGATTGGATTTAACAGAAGATTTTCTTCTCATACTCAAAAAAGCAAAAAGTTTATGGGAGAAAACACGGCAGGTTCGATAGTAACATATAGAATTAATGGCGGAAATATTCCCAAAGGTCATTGGATAAATGACATAGACATTGGAGGTGGAAGAATTATTGGAGAGGTTTGTCACTTCGTAGATCTAATAGCTTATTTACTTAATTCTAAGCCAGTAAAGGTATATGCAGAAAAAATAAATGCTAATAATGATAATTTTATAAATGAAGACAATATATCAGTTACACTAACTTTCGATAATGGTTCTATTGGAAACATTATATATACATCAGTTGGAGATAAGGCATTTCCAAAAGAAAGAATAGAGATATTTAGTAATGAATCCGTTGCAGTAATGGACAACTTTTCAAAAACTAAAATGTTTAAGAATGGAAAGAGTTCAATATATAAATCTACTGGTCAGGATAAAGGTTTTTATGAAGCGTATAATGAGTTTGCTAAAGCTTTAAAAGAAGGTAAAGAATGCCCTATAAAAGATGAAGAAATTTTTATAAATACACTTGCAACATTTAGAATTATTGATTCATTGCTCTCAGGAAAGCCCGAAAAAATCGATTTTGACTCATTTATTAATTCGAAGGAATAAAAGATGAAAAAAATTGGACTAATAATTAATACAGTTAAATTTATGACACTTAAACAAATTAGATATAGAATAATATATGAGTTAAAAAAAAGAATGGCTAAAAAAATTAAAATTAAGGCATGTTTTTTTCCAAATGAAATATTTAATATTGAGTATTACGATGAATTAAAAGAATCTATAAAACAATATTTAAGCATTGATGAAAATAGCGTGAATAGCTTATTGGATAATAAATTTTCTTTTTTAAATGGGTTACAGCATAGTTTTGATTCTGAAATTAATTGGAATGAAAATCCTTTTGATTATAGATTATGGAACTTTAATTTAAATTATTTTGACTATCTAATTGATTTTCTAGATGGATACCAATTATTAAACAATAAGTTATATATTTTAAAAGGGTTTGAACTTATAAAGGATTGGATCAATAAAAATCTTATCAGATATAATTCAAATATTTGGGATCCATATGTAGTTTCGAAAAGACTTATTAACTGGATAATATTTTATAGTTCAAAAAAACAATTCTGTAACTTTAGTAATGACATAATTAATGCAATAAATACTCAAGGTAATTTTTTGTATAAGAATATTGAATATTACTTAGGGGCTAATCATGTGATAATGGATGGAAAAGCACTTGTTTTTTGTGGGATTTTTTTAGATAATAAAAAGTTTGTGAATAAAGGTATAAAGATACTAAAAAATGAGTATAAAGAACAGGTTTTGAAAGATGGTGGACACTATGAAAGAAGTACGTCATATCAAATTGAAGTATTAATGCATTATTTCGAAATAGCTATGTTATTGAAAAAAAATGGTATTGAAGACATTTCCAATAGTTGGATTAAAAAAATTCGTCCAATGTTTGAATATTTACAAAATATTATGATGCCAAATGGAGAAATTCCTTTGGTAAATGATTCTACACACGATTATCCAATGATTGCAAACGATTTACTTGAATGTGGTGCGATATTATATGATGAACCAAAATACAAAAAGTATGGAGGTAAGAATCTAAGCTTATATGGAATAAGGCTTTTTGGAGAAAAAGGTTTTGAAAAGTATAAAAAGTTAAACTATAGTTCACCAAAAAGTATAAATAATATTGTAAATGACAAAACTGGCTACTTTATAGTAAAAGATCAAATTTTAGATGATGAACTATAC
>CAZVNH010000415.1:0-2542 GCA_964628575.1 uncultured Thermoplasmatales archaeon
AGTTAATACTAATTCATTAAAAATCCAAATTCTTGGAACTTAGAATAAATAATAAGACATAATCAAGTTAATGTCATATCTAACTAATATTTTCTATTTTTTATAGTTACTATATATCATAAAGAAAATAAATTTTATATAGGATCTATTCTAGAAGTAAGAATGATTTTTCGAGCTACTATTAATTATCATTTCTTTTATCCCTAAAAATAGACTCCAACAAAAATTACGCGGGGAGGGAGATTCGAACTCCCGTGGTCGTAAGACCAAAGGATTAGCAATCCTTCGCCGTAGCCGGGCTGGGCCATCCCCGCAAATTTAGAAGAGGAATATACATTTCTGATAAAAAGGTTATGTTGAATAGTAATAAAGTTAAAATACATATGGTTTTTTATATTTATTGAATGCAGGATTGGACTGAGAAATATAGACCTAAAATTCTTGATGATGTTGTTGGCAATGAAAAAGCAGTACTTGAGATGAGAAGATGGGCAAATTTGTGGAATGAGAATAAACCAAAACATAAAGCAATTATTTTATCTGGAAAACCTGGAATTGGAAAAACAAGTAGTGCGATAGCACTTGCCAATGAATATAAATGGACAACTATTGAATTGAATACATCAGATGCAAGAAATGCAAATAAAATAAAAAAAGTAGCAACTTTTGGTGCTGTTAACGAAACTTTTACAGATAATGGTTCTTTTATCTCTTCACAGAAAGGTGGAAGAAAATTAATAATACTTGATGAGGCAGATAATCTATATGAAAGTATTAAAAATTCGACAGACTCAAATAATGATTTAAGTGATAAAGGTGGAAAGAAAGCAATAATTGATACAATAAAAATAACTAATCAACCAATTGTATTAATTGTAAATGATTACTATAGTCTAATCAGGGGTAGCGGAGAAGTTTTAAAAAGATATTGTAAACTAATTAGATTTTATGAACCATATTCAAGTCAAATCTTTGGACTTTTAAAAAAAATTAGCTTGAATGAAGATATAAATATTGATATAAAGGTTTTAAAAGCAATATCTGATAGATGTAAAGGAGATATTAGATCTGCTATAAATGATCTTCAAACGATTTGTCTGGGTAGAACACAAATTGATTCTAAAACATTAAATGTAATAGGTTATAGAGATAGAGAAAAGGATATTTTTTCTGCACTTAGAGAGATTTTTAAATCAAGAAATATTGGAAATATTAGAGAAATGACAATGCATTTAGATTTAGAACCAGGGTTATTGCTTCTCTGGTTAAATGAGAATCTTCCAAAAGAGTATATTGATAATAGTGATTTAATAAAAGGTTATGAAGCTTTATCAAAGGCTGATATATTTCTTGGAAGAACAAAGAAAAAACAGGATTATTCTTTATGGTCATATGCATGTGATATAATGAATGGCGGGATATCTGTTGCAAAGACACATAACTATCCAAATGATAGCTATAACTTTCCAACTTGGCTAAGAGAAAGAAAGGATGTAAAAAGTAACAGTGATATCAAAAATATAATCATAAAAAAGATATCTTCATCGACACATAGTTCATACTCGAAAACAAAGAATGAATTTTTTACTTATTTTATTAACCTTTTTAGAAATGATACATATTTTGCAGTTAAAATGAAAAATAAATATGATTTTTCTGAAGCAGAAATTGAATATTTACTTGGAAAGAGCCATGCTCATAAATTAAAAGAGATAATGAAATCTTCAGAAATCGAAAATATTAAACCAATAAAAGAAGAGATATCAGATGAAATTGAAAAAGAAGAAAAGGAAAATATTCAGCAGAGTTTATTTGACTTTTAGTTTAAGATCCTCTAATTTCTTCATTGATTCTACTGCTTCGTTTTTATATTGCTCCTTGATTTTATGATATGTATCATCTGATATTTGTTTGGCTCTATGTTTTTTTTCTAGTTCTTTTAAAAGCTCCATCAATAGTGTTTTTTTAGTAGATAATAATTCTTCAGATCCTATGGATCTTGATTTTTTCTTTGTTTTTTTCTGTTTTTTCATAGAATAAATAGTGAAAACTATTAGAAGAATAATTAATAGAACCACCGCAATAACTATATAGGATCCAAGTGGTGTTTCTGATGGACTATAAAGAGAAAGAGATAGAATAGTTCCATTATTAATATCGCTTCCTTTAAAAATTTGATTATCATCAAATTTAATACTCAAACTTTGAGTATCATAAATAATTTTTCTTTGGTAGTTTTCAATATCTTTATTTAATCTATATTCAATTTGAACTGTGTGATTTTTATTTTTCTCAATTGATAAACTTGAAACATCATATGTATATTTATTTCCATTTTGAGTTATAAGATTTAAAGGATTATTATTAATAAGAATTACAATATTGCTTGATCCGCTTGGAATCCAAAAATTTAATTCATTAAATAAACCCTCAGAGCTTCCATTCAGAGTAATACTTTCCTTTACTGATATATAATCATTTTCAGTTTTTATAATAACATTATGGTCTGTAACAATTATTTCTTCAGCATTAACTGTATTAA
>CAZVNH010000416.1:0-2534 GCA_964628575.1 uncultured Thermoplasmatales archaeon
ATGAAATTGTTATAGAGAAGTAAAAAATTAAATCAACAAAATAGGATAGTAAAAAAGTTTACAGAAGATGCTTAGAAATATTTCCTTGTTTTTTTAACGGAATAGCTTTTTTGAAAATAATTGAATATATACTGTTAAAATTATAAGGATTTTCAATTCTGTTTAATCTAACATCGTTTAAATCACTGTTTTAAAATAAACGGAGTTAGTTTCCGATATATATTGAGTTTGTATCTGATTAAAAAAGAGTAAGTATTGTACAAAACACCTATTTAATGTGCAGATTACCTTTTAAAATAAATTTATGGTTAAAGCATAGAAAAAAAAATTGTTTAATAACATTATGTTGATGACATAAAATTACTAAAATTCTTAAAATATTTATTTATAAGTTTGAAAAAAATGGATTCTAACAATATTGATCGTATAATGTTTGAGAAGTTATTAATTTCTAAAACATTTTTTGTTTTATTTTTCGCTATCTTAACACTTACTCCCCATATGATATAATTTAAAGCTACTGGTTTGTTAAGCACTGGATTATCATGTGGTATCCATGTAAACTCTGTACCTACATTCTCATCTAATTTCATTTCCTCTGATGTTATAGTATAAAGGCAATCTTGCTTGAGAATATATGAGTTTTTTAATATGAATTCTTCAGCCAATGAAGGAGATATTTCATATAATAGATAATATTCAGCGATATTAGTAAGAGAAGCATCAAATATATGAGGAGGTGTTTCAGATATTTCAACAATTTTTAATGTTATTTTCACATTATGAAAAAGGTAATTATTATCCTCCATATCATTAGTATATTTATCTGCAGATAAAACAAAATCCTCAATTACATTTTCAGATGGATTAATAAAAAACCAAGCATGTTCAAAAGAACTGACAATAGGAATACTATTATTATTAGATAGAACTGTTTTGTTTATAGTACCTTTTTCAGTTTGAGCATTTGTTTGAAATATTATTGATGATGAAGTTGAGGGCGAGGTAACTAAATAAATTGCTAGTAATATCAAAATAATAATAATTTTTCTCTTCATATTTATCACTTTATTTATATAATAATATTTAATGTTCTAGTTAATATAATTTTTTCTATTCTTAACTTTGTATGTAAAATACCCAAAAACGATGAAAAAACGTAGAAGTTGATGATTTTACATACAGAAGTAAATAATCATGCAAAGCTATGAGTCGGTTCTATATAATATAACGGTGTTGAAAATAGGGTGTTCAATTTAAGGTGGCTAATTTATGAAATAAAAAAACAATATGAATAATTAGACTCTTAGTTAAAACTAATCTTTGAAATAATAATTTTGGTGTAGAAACGTTAATTTAGATATAGAAACGAATTTAGGCGCAAAGCAAGGAATGGATATAAAATCAGTTATGACTAAAATTTAAGAGCTTGTTGATAAATTTGAATGAATAAGAATTGAAAAAAATATTTTGTGATTTTTAAATGGTTACAGTTAGCAATATTTCTTCTATCTTGTATTATATTGTTTTGATTTATTGTATTTAATTGTTATATTATGTTTTATAACAAAATCAAATGTTTTTTGTTATACATCATTAATTAACATGTGTTATTGAAAGATTTATTAATAATATTTTCATTATATGCGTATAAATAAGGGGGAAAAAGGAGGAAAGATATATGAAATATAAATTAAAGATATTAATAACGCTAGTAATATTAGCTCAATTCATAGCTTATCCAGTTATACTTGCAGAATCAGAAAATGAAATAGAATCATATTATAAACCTGTAGACTATTTCTATAATAGTCTAGGTCATTTTAATATTACACATTATAATTTTTTAACATTTTTGTCATCAGAAAGTATTAATAATTTAATAGATGTGAATTATACTTCGCCAGAAAGCACTGATTACTATTTTAGTAGAACTCAGAATGATAAAATTCTGATGAATTTTACATTATATGTAAATCATTCTCTAAATTCAGGAAGAGGTTGGCTCCCGTTTATTAAAAGATTTACAGGTTTTGACATTTACATTTCAAATATAAGTGTTTGGCCACATATTGATTATTTTTATATTCCAAATATAACAGAATGCGAATCACCTACGAGGGAACCGTATACAATTCAAATTGAAAGTAAGAATCAACTAAATGATCTTTACATTGATGAAGGTAAAGATGTTACACTTGCTGTTTTGATATATCCGTTTTATAAAATAACTGCATTAAGCCCACCATTTTTCGCTAAAAAACCTATACAGTTAGATATAAAGATATATGCTAATGAATCTTGATTTCCAAAACTATCTTTATCAAACTCCTATTAAACAAACCAAAAATAAAAAATTTATAATGAACTTATTTATTTTTTATGGAATTTGAATAAACGTGCAATTTTTTTGTTTAATATGATATTGTTGATTTCTAAGTGTTGAAAAATAGTAATATTCCTTACCTGTAAAAAATCTAACTAAAAATAATAGGTCCGAAGATATAAAGAATCAACAGTATCAAAGGTAATGG
>CAZVNH010000417.1:0-2530 GCA_964628575.1 uncultured Thermoplasmatales archaeon
TTTCTCTCAAAGAATCTTCTTTTTATCCATTTCCTTCTTTTATATGAGTTATTCTTTTTTCTATTCTTAACTTTTCTTTTATCATAAAATATTATGTATTCTTTTATTGGGATAATTTAATGATAAAATCATCTGAGAGAAGATATTATCCTTTGTATAATGGATTGATATAAAAATGAAAAATAAAATTAATACTTACTTTATTTTTTTAAGTAAAAAAGATTGGGATTTTGGGTTTTCTATTTTTTTTGATATAATAAAAGTATCTTCAAGTTTTAGTTTTTTAATGATTTCTTCTATATCATTTTTTATACTTTTACACATAATTTTTGTTCCTTTCTCAACATTTTTGGAAAGATGCATTAATACTGAATCAATTGGATAAACATTAATTGCAATAAAAATAACATCAAAATCCTTAATTGGAAAATCAACACCATCTGCATATTTAATAATTACTTTATCGTTTAATTGTTTTTTATTTACATATTTTTTTGCAAGTTTTACTGCATTTTTACAGTTGTCTATTCCTACTATCTTTGCGTTTGTTGTTTCTGCAATTAGAACAGTTTCTGAAGGAAAAATTCCTGCACCTATTAAAAGAATTCTATCCTTTGAAGTTATCTCTGCCATATCAATTTCTTTAAGAAAAACAGGTTTTCTCATATTTATTAAATAATTATGGAAGAGATTTGATTTGACCGCAAGTAGTTCTAAAAAATTATATTTGTAGCATGATAATATTCTTCTACTATTAGTAACAAAAACTGATAATTTAGAGGTACTCAAGATACTTCCTCCTGTCTCTTGTAGATTAATACTAATCTTCTACAGATATTAGGAAAATAATATTTGCACTCAACTTTTTCTAATTTAAATCGCGATTTATAAAGTATTTCATTAATTTCCATTATACTATTTGTATTTGTTGGCAAGTTTTTATATTTCTTCAATTTTAAGAGTTTATATGAATAATTAAATAGGTTTTTTTTGTTTCTTATTTCTATTATCAAATATGAACTTGTGATCCTTGAGAGTTCATTGAGTGCTTTTTCTAGATCCTCTATATGTATATGATGTAATAAATTAAGACAAAATGTAATATCAAAACTTTGATTTTGATATTTCATGTTTAGCAAATTGCCTTTTTCAAATCTTACTTCCTTAAAATATGAAACATCTTTTGCAATTAGAAATGTTTCTTCTAAAACATCCATTCCTACAATTGTTTTAAAATAATTCCTTCTAACAATTTCGAATAAAAAATTACCTATTCCACAACCAACATCAATTATACTTGAATGATTATTTTGTTCTATAAGTTCATCTAGAACCTTTGTATAAATCTTCCACATCTGTCTTTTATTAAGCTCTTTTGATATTTCTGAATCTGATCTATTTTTGTAAAAATCCTTTTTTTCTTTCAAATCATTTTTAAAATATTTATTTACTACGTCATAACGATTATTTTTCACATTTGATTAATAAATTTTTTATTCTATAATGTTTTCTCTAATGTTATTACCTTTTTCTAAGTTTTATCCTTTATCAATAAACCTATTTTAGTAATATCAATCTGGACTTTCTATTGTTATACTATTGATTATTATATCTGTATATGGTTTCCCACCACCAGCTGGACTTGAGTTATCTTGTGGATCATCAGCAATATCTCTTAAAACATCTATTCCTTCTATCACTACTCCAAATGCAGCATAATTATCATCTAAAAATGGCTGTTCTCCATCACATATAAAGAATTGTGAAGTTGCGCTATTAGGATCAGTAGCTCTCGCCATTGAAATTGCACCATCGACATGGCGAACATCTTTATTTATTTCTAAATCTATTGGTCCATATGGACTTTCAGCAGTTGAACCATCAGGATACATATATCCTGCTTGTATCATGAAATCGTCCATTATTCTATGAAAAATCATACCGTCATAAAATCCATCGTTTGATAGTTTTATAAAGTTTTCAACTGTTTTTGGTACTCTTTCATCATATAATTTTATTTTCATTATTCCTTTTGTTGTGTCTATCGTAGCAATAGAAAAATTTTCTTCTGGTTCTTCAACTTGTTCATCTAATACTGTAACAATAATATTTGCAGTAAATGTTTCAGATCCTTGTTTAACTGATATAATATATTCTGTTGTTATATCTGGAGTGATTTTTATATATCCAATATGGTCTACTTCCCCAATATTTCTGTTTATATTAATACTTGAACCTCCAATTACAACCCAACTTAGATTTACCACGGTTCCACTGTAAATTTCTGAAGGTGTTGCATTAAATCTAAAAATAGATTGAAAACTTCCATCTAATCGATATAATTGAATAGAATTACCCGGAGATGTCATATTGATATTACCATAAATAAGAGTATCAACATTTGTGAAAACATATTCATAATCTTCAGAAGAGGTCTTTTTTTCTCCATTTATAGTTTCAGTTAGTTCTAGATGTAATTTTGTATCATTTATTACATTCCATGTTCCAGTACTTTCATATTCATTAGTTT
>CAZVNH010000418.1:0-2519 GCA_964628575.1 uncultured Thermoplasmatales archaeon
TTTTGGGCAACGCAAATTGCATCAGAAGATCTACTCCATACCATAATAATTCCTGAACTAAGAATAGGAATAATAAACGTTAAAAAACCCATTATTGCAATGTATTTATTTAGGTCATAATCCAAATCAATATTGTCATAATGTTTTATCATTACTCCCAGAAAAAATACGATATATGCAGTAAGTGCTGATGTTAAGATAATTTCCATATTATCAATGTTTTCAACATATTTATTCTCAACATATTAGCCGACATATCAATGGAGAAACTATAATAAAAATTATAATGCAAGATATTATAAAAAACCCGTATCCTATATTCTTAAAATATTTAAAAATATGAGAAAAATGAATGAAACCTGCTTTATCCGTTTCAATTAAGTCATTAACAAATTTTCCACTTGATGTGCTATACCATTTATTTCGTTCTTCCTCCCATCTTGAATTAGCAAAAGTTGTATCTCCACCAAATATTTTAAAATTAAATTTTTTCCTTAAATCACAATGGAATTCTCGATCATGAATACCTAACAGTTCATCTATTTTCATCTTAATCGAAACATATTCCATGGTGTTTCTATAAATTCTTTTAGAATTATCTAATGCAACATCACATAATATAATTATAAATATCGGAATGAAAACAATTACACTTATTATTATAATATTTAGCCAAGGATTATCTGAACAAAAGTCATCGCATAATAATTTAAAACTCGCAAGCAATATACTAATATGAAGGGAGAATAAGGCAGAAATTAAAGTTGTATAATATTTTACTGCAGAAATTAACTCATTTGAATGATGATTTGCATCCGTGACTACCTCCTCTCTATATTTTAATAGATTAGATGCGCTGGAAAATAATTGATGTTTCATATCTTTCTCCACTTCATTATTTCCTGTTTTTACCATATTTACTTTTATAAATAGTATCTATTTAAAAACCTATCTTTTGACCCGCCATTTTTAACACACCAAAATCAACACACTAATTTCAACACATCTTTATTATACAGTGCCAGATCACTCAATATTATGAATTTATGAATATTATTACTTATTATATATTAAAACATAATTTTGTATAAAAACCGTTTATCAGCGAAAAATAAAAAGTCAAGGATCATCAATATTTAATATAACTTAAAATTCGTAACTGTACATAAAATTAAAGGGAAGATATTTTCAAAATAAGAGCAAGTAGAGCAATTTATTATGAAAAATTTAACAAGCTAGGCATATGTTACAATTAATTTAAATGAGGTAGGACTGCAAAGATCTTTATCTACAATGTATAGGCTAAAGTATGTAACTTTTAATTTGAGAAACTGGGATTTTGAAGAGACATAAATCATTTTAAAAAATTCTGGGAATTATCAAGTATAGTGCTGTATTTTTTTTAATTTTTATATTAATGTTAAAACATATATAGCATAAAATATTTATTTACAAATAACATTAATTAATTTAAATTGGGGGAAAAAAGGTGAAAAAAATTTTAATATTTATTTTAGCAAGTTTTTTAGTCCTTAGTGGACTAGGCGCTGTTGGCTTATCCAAAGAAAATTATTTACAGAAAAATATTACATTAGAGTTTTCAAAAATTTCTGTTAATGAAATAGAAGACTGTATCGAAATAAATTTAGATGGAGCTAATTCAGATCTAATAATAAGTAATTATTATATAGTACCAACAAAAATTCAAAACATTAATCTTCCAATTGGAACAAAGATTTTAGATGTTGAATGCACACCAGAAAATATACAAAGTTTTTCTTTGACAAATAAACTACAAGTAACTCCGGTACCGGTTTTAGATTCAGCAATTAAGTCTGAAAATATTTTGCAAGGTGAACCAGAAACAATAAACAAATGGTTTGAATATAGTACAGGTTGTGGATTAGTAAATGGTGAAAGACAGATTATTTTAAAAATAGTCGTTTATCCTGTTCAGTACAATCCAGATAAAGACACTGTTAAATGGGCTGAACAAATAAAGATAAAGATTTTTTATAAAGAAATAGAACTTAACACTCAATCATCAGATGAAACATATGATTTTATTATCCTAACACCTTCAGATTTTACAAATGAACTAAGTAGTCTTGTTACTCATAAAACAAACCGTGGATATTCAGTGAAAATGGTAACGCTTACTGAGATTTATAACGGCGTTTATTTCCCAGTACAAGGTCGTGATAACCCTGAGCAAATTAAATATTTCATAAAAGATGCTATTGAAAATTGGAATACAGAATATGTTTTATTTGTAGGTGGCTCTGAGAAGTTTCCAACTAGAAAAACACATGTCTATTTAGATGGAGATTATCAACCTTTTGATGATGAAGAATTCAGTAGTGAACTCTATTTTGCAGATATATATGATTCATCTATGGATTTTAGCAGTTGGGATTCAAATAACAATGATATTTTTGGAGAATATCATTGGGGTCCGCAGCGTTTAAATGATGATGTTGATCTTTATCCTGATGTTTATCTTGGACGGTTAGCATGTG
>CAZVNH010000419.1:0-2507 GCA_964628575.1 uncultured Thermoplasmatales archaeon
GCAAAAATCCTTACTATCATGCGGGAGGAAGGAGAAAAATAAATGAGCGATATATGTGAAGTATGTGGTCTGCCTAAAGAACTCTGTGTATGTGAAGATATAGCAAGGGAACAACAAAAAATCACAATTGCAGTCGACAAGCGAAGATATGGGAAAATGATGACAATTGTTGACGGTATTAATTCCCATGATTTAGATATCAACGCATTAATAACTCAGCTTAAATCTAAATGTGCATGCGGAGGTACAATAAAAGAGGGAAAAATCGAACTTCAAGGCGATCACAGAAACAGGGTAAAAGAAACCCTTGAGAAAATGGGATTCACAGTAGAAGTAATATAAAAGATTCAGCTTCAAAATTAAAAATCTCAGATGCAGTCAAATAATCCTCAAGGTGAGAAAAAAAATGAAAGAAAAAAATCTCGCAAGAGACGAACTAATTGGACTGCAAGTAAAAATAATGGATTGCAGTGATCCTGAATGGAAGGGAAAACAAGGTCAAGTAATCGATGAGACAAAAAATACCTTCCTAATAGAAATCAATGATACGCAAAAAATGATAGCTAAAAAAACTGCAATCTTTGAATTCAAATACAAGAATAATAAAATAATAATCGATGGTAAAAAAATCCAATATAGACCTGAAGATAGGATTAAAAAAATAAGGTGAAAAAGCCTATGACTGAAAAGAAAAATGAAGCAAGAAACATTGGGTTAAATGTTAAAACACCTATTGAAAGTTGCAATGATAAATACTGTCCATTTCATGGAACACTTCCTATTAGAGGACAGATTATTACAGGTATTGTATCCTCAGTTAAAATGCAGAATTCAATTAGTGTAAAAAGAGAATTTATGAACTATGTACCTAAATATGAACGTTATGAAAAGAGAACATCAAAATATTCTGCACACTGTCCACCTTGTATAAAATTAAAAGCCGGTGATAAGGTTCGAATAGCTGAATGTAGACCATTAAGTAAAACTATTTCGTTTGTAGCAATAGAAAAGATATGATGGTGATAATAAAATGAAAGGAATCGCTGGAAGAGCAATAAGAGGTCTGCCGATTGGCGCTCGTCTTGAGTGTATTGATAACACTGGTGCGAAAGTAGTTCAAATAGTAATGACACCAAAACTTAAGGGAACACATAGAAGATATCCAACAGCAGGAATCGGTGATATGGTTGTAATAAGCGTAAAAAAAGGAGCTGCTGATATGAGACGGCAACTTCTAAAAGCAGTAATTGTACGTCAGAAAAGACCATTCCGCAGATCTGATGGAACCATGGTTCAGTTCGAGGATAACGCAGCTGTAATAGTAACAGATACAGGTGAAACCAAAGGCTCGATGATAAAAGGACCAGTTGCTCTTGAAGCAGCAGAGCGATATCCTAAGATTGCTTCAAATGCATCAATAATTGTGTGAGTGGGATAAAAAATGAAATCAATAAATCCAGGTAAACAAAGAAAAGAGCTTTACAATGCTCCACTTCATAAAAAAAGGAAATGGGTAGCTTCACATCTTGAAGAAAATCTTATATTAAAATATGATAAAAGATCAATACCAGTAGTTAAAGGAGATACTGTAAAAGTGATGAGAGGTAGTTTTAAAGGTCATGAGGACAAAATTGCAAAAATTCATACAAAAAAAGATATTGTAGAAATAGAAGGAATCACGATGAGTAAAGCAGATGGCAACAAAATCGCTAAACCAATTCATCCCAGTAATCTATTGATAACCAAGCTTAATTTAACTGATAAATGGCGAAGAAAAAAACTCGAAAGAGGACTATCTGAAGAAGCAAAGAAAGAAATAGAAAAAGAAGCAGAGGAACAAATCAAAGAAGTAGAAGAAGAACAAAAAAGAAAAGAACTTGAAGAAAAAGCACTTGAAAAAGCAGAAGAAGAGGAAGGAGAAATAATCGATGAAGAACCTACTGAATCAGTTATAACTGTTAAAGAAACCACATCAGAAGAAAAGGAAAAACCTGAAACAAAAAAGGAAACAAAACCAGAAAAAGAAGAACCTGTTAAAAAGACAAAAGAAGTTAAAAAAGAACCAGTAAAAAAGGAAAAACCAAAAGACACGGCAACAAAAAAGACTCCAACTAAAAAAACAACTTCATCTAAAACAACAAAAAAGGAGGAAAAATAGATGAGCAAACATCTAAAACGATTAAACGCTCCAAGAGTTTTAAAATTACATAGAAAAGAAAGAAAATGGACTGTTAGAGCATCTTCTGGTCCACATAAAATAGAACGATCAATACCATTAGGACTCATAATTAGAGATTATCTTAATCTATCTGATAATTTATCTGAAACTAAGAGAATAATTGCAAATGGTGAAGTCCTTGTAGATGGAGTAAAAAGAAAGAATCATAAATTCCCATGTGGACTTATGGATATAATCTCAATTCCAAATCTAAAAAATGATTATAGAGTTATTTTCGTTCAGAGAGGTAAATTAACACTTATTCCGATACAATCTAAAGATGCTGAAT
>CAZVNH010000420.1:0-2499 GCA_964628575.1 uncultured Thermoplasmatales archaeon
AGATTGAGAAGATAGAATTCCTGATATATCATTTGGTGAAAGACCAGGTAATTCTTTATTTTTAAAACTTGTAGTCATATTAACAGTTGTAGGATTCAAGGCATTTATTGCATTTATACTTGTATTTTTTGATATAATGTCCATCGTGATATTTGTATCAATATATCTAAGAAGTTCTTCAACTACTGTTGATGATATCGAATCAAGTATTCCTGCACCTTTCATAATCCAATATATTTCAATTTCTCCTGTTTTTCCATCCTTAATATCTTTTGTAAAACCATTTTTTATAATAATCAATGCTACTCCATCTTTTTCTTTTAGGGTATTAATTCCTTTTTGTTTATCATTAAAATTTGTTGAGTTAAAAACAATCTTTGCGTTTTCGTCTAAAACACTTGTTGTAAGATTTGAATACTCCCCTGTATCTGTGTTTATTAAACCTATTATTGGTTTCTCCTTAAGCTCATCTTCGATTCCACCTACAGTACCACCCATTGATCCAAAAATAAGAGCCATAATAATTATAGGAAGAAATGTTGCAGGTGTCATAAGCTCTTTTAATTCTTTAAAAATAATGTTACCTAAAGCTTTCATTTAACCACCTGTGTAAAAACTTCTTCAATATTTCGTGCCTTGTATTTTTCCATTAGTTCAACAGGTTTTCCTTCTTCAACAATTAATCCTTCTGCTATTAATGCAATCCTATCACATAGATATTCAACTTCAAGCATATTATGAGATGAAAGTAAAACTGTTGTACCCTGCTTTGATATATTTTTTATGATTTTTCTTATCTCTTGAGCATTATTAACATCAAGACCACTAGTTGGTTCATCAAGAATCGATAATTTAGGATCAGTCATCAAAGCTCGTCCTACAAGAAGACGTCTTTTCATACCCTTGCTATATGTATCTACTCGATCGTTTATCCTTTCACCGAGATCTGCAATTTTTATTCCTTTTAAAACCATCTCCTTGATGTTTTTATTTTGAAAAAAATTTGCAATAAACTCTAAATATCCTTTACCTGTTAGGTTTTTATATGCTCCTGCGTCTTCTGGTAAATAACTTATAATCTTTCTTATTTCTGAAGGTTCTTTAGATAGATCATATTTCATTATTTTTACAGAACCTGAGGTTATTGTAAGTAGTGTTGAAAGAACTCTTAATGTTGTTGTTTTTCCTGCACCGTTTGGTCCGATAAGTCCAAATATTTCTCCTTGGTCAATATTAAATGATATACCTTTTACTGCTTCAACTGATTTGTAATATTTTACTAGATTTTTTACTTCAACCACGCTGTTCATTTGTTACCACTATAAACTTAAGAGTTTGTATAAACAATTAATATAATTACTATATTACTTTCTATTAAATCATCAATAATTCAAATATTTGTGATAAAAATAATTTATCCTTTTTTTGAAGTTAGTAAAACTTTTGGTGATGTTAGATCCATAAGATAAGGTCTTAATAACTTTCTTACACTTGCCATCCATATTATTGCGATTATAATAAAGATGATAGTAATATAATCCCATGAATTTATTACAAGTCCTAATGCAATTCCAGATGCTGGTGCATGTTCTGTGTTCGTAATTGTCATGATAAAAATTGATAGACCAACAGCTATTGCACCAAATATTACAAGATGTATTTTACTATTTTCAAAAATATCTGAAAATAAATAAATGTTTGAAAGGAAAAAGAAGATAATACCAATAATTATACCAACAGAATAGCCACCAATTAATCGTCTTGGATCTGATGAATACATATTAGGCATTGTAAAAACAATAAAAGCACTTGCACCAAGAGCAGTAATTATTGCAGGTCTTGTTATAACATCAAGAAATATTAAAACAGCAAGTACAGTTAATGTTGCAAGAATACATTGAAAAACGTATTTGTAACTATTTTTTCTAAATTTAGAATCAATGATTTTCATATTATTTCACATTAACATAATTTCATAGATTTATCTCAATAGTTAACAATACTATTTTTATATTATTTAATCAAATCTTTTTTTATTTTTTCTTCATACTTCTTTTTTCAAGTCTATCGATTACCCTCTTATCTATTTGTTCACTAAAATCATCAGTTATTTCATCAAATTTACCTGTTTTAATTAAGTTCACACCAATGATTGCAACAATAATACCAGCGATAGTATCTGCTGATAAATTTAACATTAAAACTTGATTTGTTTTAACGTAATAAGTACCAGTCATATTTAACCATTTGATAAATTCTAAAAAAACACCAACAGACATTGTGAAAATTATCGTAACAAAAGCCATAGCGTATCTATCCATTTTTAATCCATCCCAATGTTCATCAAGAATATATATCATTGCAAGACCAATAAAAGCAACAAGAATTGAAATGAAAAATCTTGTAACAAGTTGATATCCAGGGATAGTATAGTAATAATCAAGAAGTCTTCCACCAATATGTAATATTGATACAAATGCAATAAGAAAATCCAAAAGC
>CAZVNH010000421.1:0-2494 GCA_964628575.1 uncultured Thermoplasmatales archaeon
GTTTTTGCCAGTCCCAGTTCGTTATATATTACCTTTGCTATGGTATTGATATAGTTTCCTGAACCGTTAACATTATCTATCTGAACTGAGTTTTCCCCAGCTGTAGCATCATAAGTGTATATACTTTTTAATCCCTGGGGATTTTGTACTGATTTTATTCTGTCAAGTTCATCATACTGATAATCATAAGGGTTGTTTTCTCCATCAGTAACATAATCAAGATTACCTCTGCTGTCCTTTATCATTGTTACTTTATTACCGAGTGGATTTATTACATCTTTTAAATAATTACCATTACTTTCATATGCAAATTTTGTTTCTATTTCTTTTTCCCACATTCTAATTGCATCAAAGTACATGTTTCCCCATGTAGCACCTGTAACACCAATTCCTACTTTAATTTTCGCAGCATTTTGTGATATTGCCTTCAATTCATCATACGATGCAGATAATGTCACCCTTGTCCAATCAGTTGTACCTTTTACAGGATTGCTGGTAAGTTGTCCAAGATATCCATTTGAGCCGTCATAGACGTCAAATATCAGTACTGCGCCAGTTCCAGATACGTTTTGAGTTTTCATCAATGCACTTGCCGAATAAGTCTTATTAGCATTTATACCTTCAAAATGAAATGTATTTACTTTTGCCCAATCAGGCATATCCGACATTTTTATCATTTTTTCACCATTATACGGTTTGTAATTATCCGGTATATCAGCACCGCCAATCCATCCATCTATATGGTTTACCCATTCTGTATTATAGGTTCCAGATTGAGTACTGTGTACAACCGGCCATCCATCGGGCCAACCTGTTAAGTCTTTATCCTGCTCAAAACTTCCGTTTTCTGCCATATTGTATGCACTCATAAAGGCATTTGAAGAACCGTCGAGTCTCATTTTAAAGTCATCAAACCAAGCCTTTCCTGTTTGATTTTCCAATTTTGCATATATTGCTATCTTTTTAAAGTCATGTGGAGGTCTTATTACTGTTTCTTTATATTCCCAATCACTTCCTGACTTATTGAAATCAAATCCATACCAACCATCTTGAATAGTTTCATCTTCATATACAACCTGTATTAATACACTAAAGTCTCCACCTGTTGGTGATACTCCCTGAGGCTTTGTCCATCCTGAAATATGAACAGGGGCTCCAGTTTTACCTTGTAGGTTCCTCATTTGATATATATATTTATTTCCTGACGTAGCATTTATAAGCACTGCATTATTACCTGAATGGCTTTCATCAGATACTATTCCATCTCCAGCACCTGTATTTAGCCCTGAATATATCCATCCATCTGCTACGGTATCATTGTCTATATCTGTTTCAAAACTTTCATTGCTAAGCAGATTATATTGATTTATGACAGGACCATATTCAAATTGTATATCATCATACCATGCTGTACCCACATCATTAACTTTTAAAACTACCTGTGCATATACTGCATTTGTAGGCGAGTCAACTCTGGCCCCCTTTCTAAGCCAATCACTCTGAGTTCCAGATGAATCAACTGATGGCGCAATATTCGACGATGTTCCCAAATCATTATATATACTGTCAAACCAGCGAATATCTACAGTAGCACCACCACCGTTAGCTCCAACTGTATCTGTCTTTACATACCAGCTGACATTATATTTGCTCTCTGGTGTCACATCCATATAATCACTAACCAATACTGCCTTCTGAGTACTCTGTGTTCCTGTTGATGTAAGCTTTACCGAATATTCACCATTTCTTTTTACAGAATTATCATGAACAATTGCTCCACCTGTGCCTTCTTTTGTCCATCTCCATGGAATTGATCCGCCAGAAGTCTCAAATCCTGAATTAGGAATTCGGTTTTCTCCTATGCTAATAGGATTACTTTGGCTTACTACATTTCCATTTGTGTCGTAATTGTAAACAGTAGTTGAATATGCTGAATCTACAGCTCCAGATACATGTCTCTCTGCGTCATAATAGCTTTTTGTAGACTGTCCTGCAAACCCAACAGACTGTAAAATGTCATTTACTGCAGTGAAACTGTTACTGGAAATATCATTTAGAGGGTTTTTAATTCTTTCCAAATTACCTATTTCGTTGTAGTTTGCTATACTTGTTTTATTTCTTGGATTTATTTCTTGTGCTAAATTATATTGTTGGTCCCATGTATACTGACTTGTGATATCAAGGCCGCCCTTATCATCTACAATATTTACTACAGTACCATTGTAATCTGATGTATATTCTGTTACATTTTGTTCCGGATTTGTTACAGTTGTTTTTATTCCTGAACCTGTATCCACATAACTATAATAAGTTGTAGGATAGTTTACAACACCATTGATTGTAAGGGGTTTTTTTATCCAATAAACTCTTCTACCCAGCTCACTAGTATATGAATATTCTATTTCAGTAGTATTACCGTATTTATCAGTAATATATTTAAGATTATCATAACCATCAGTACTATAATCGTAATTTATATAATCAAGTACTTCTC
>CAZVNH010000422.1:0-2491 GCA_964628575.1 uncultured Thermoplasmatales archaeon
CTATTCTACATACAAGGTAAAAATTACTGTTGAGGATTCGGATAACAATATTATATACCCATCGGCACCATCATGGATCAGTATATCTGGCAATTTGTTTAAATGCATTCTTGATGACCCGCATGACTATGTGCTACAGAATGGGGCATATGATATTGTTTTGACTGTGGATGATTCTGATGATGACTTTGGAGTTGTTATAGGATATATTATCAAGACCGATCAGGGTATTACATTGAAAGAGAGGACATGGTAATGCTGATGGGGGGGGAGAATGAACATGAAAACAAGGAAAATTATAGCATTTATATTATGTATTATTATATGTTTTCCGGCCGTGCCGGCTTATGCTGAACCTTCTGTACAAGAAGGCACCGGGCCGGGTGTAGTCAGCATGCTTTCACTTAATATTGATTCAGCTTATGAAACAATGGCTGTATCTAAGCATAATGCAGGTATTTCATATAACCCAAACAGCAACAGCTATTTAAGTGCATATCAATATTATGATTGGTATTACGATTATGAACATAGACAATATATATGCAGCTACAAAATTGACGGATATTTCATTAATGATGATACAGAAGTATATGATAGTTTTAATATTTATGAAACTAATAACGGGTTATCTTCTCCTAGTCTTACTTTAGACAGTGTAAACAACAATTTTATGGTCACATGGACTGATACCGTTACAGATTCGGTATATGGTCGTTTAATCACTGATGAAGGACCTGACAATCAATATGTATCAGTATATGAAAATGTATACGGATGTGATGTTGACAACACATCTATTGCTTTTGATGAATTAAGCCGGCAATACCTTGTAGTATGGCAGGAGGAAGACAGCTTATATGGCAGGTATATTGTAGGGCAGATGTTAGATATTTATGGATCTCACATAGGAAGCCCTTTCCATATTTCTGATGTTACCACGGATGATAATCCAATCCAGTCATTTCCTTATGTAATATCTACAGGAAATGGCAGTTACTTGGTAGTATGGTCAGATTACAGAACTGCAAATGGGTACTCATACAATATCTATGGAAGAATTATTTATCCGGATGGTTCAAAGAATGAGGCAGATATAAAAATCTCAAGTGACGCTCTAAACAGCAGATTTTATTATACCAGTCCAACTGTTGCTTATGACAATAACAATGACAGGTTTTTAGTGGCATGGGCAAACGCTAATAGTGATTATATATATAGTGCAGCTGTGCAAATGCTAAGTGGAAATGGTGATATAATAGGAACCGGCTCTTATATTTCAGATGTGGGTCTGAGCCAATATTCTCCATCGGTTAGCTTTGATTCCTTTAATAATCAATTTCTGGTAACATGGGCACAACCGGATGTTGAATCATACTGGCAAAACAGGATATCTGGAAGATATGTTGACAGCTATGACAGTATAATTAGTTTTAATGGAGAGGTGTTTGATATCTCGGGGAAATCCTATTATAATAACTGTATGCCTTCAGCAGCATACAATCCAAGGCATGCTAATTTTCTTGTCAGTTATATAAAAGACAATGATGGTTATCTTTCAATTGGACACAGCAAGGTTGCGCCATCCATAAAGCCTCAAATAAACCATACCGGGGGAAATATAATAGAATATGATAATAATGGGCCTGGACTGGATGACATATTAGTAGAGCTGCTTTCAACCGGGAACAGATTGACTGAAGTACTGGTTGATGAATATTATTCGCTGTCAAGAAATGATGACTTTATGGTAGAAGGTGACGTATATAAGCTGGATGGTTATAACAAGTATGTTTCTGAGCGTTATGTAAGAATTCCATCTACATTCCTTGATGAATATTTCAGCTGCTGTGATGCAGGTGAATCGGTAGTGTTCACATTTAAATTTGATGGAGTAGAAAGTCCCCAGTTTATAGTGAATATTGTTCGCACTACGGAAGACAGCTTAGCTCCCACAATTATAAATAATTCAGCATACCAGGGAAGCATAATTCCAAGCTCCACTGTAATTCAGTTCAGTGAGGACATACATGAATACAGTAGGAATCTTATTGAAGAAGCTGTAATGAATAATGTTCCGGAGGAATATAGAGATGGTTTAGGAGTATACTGGGATACTAATGATACTTTAACTATAGTATTTGAGTATAGTTATTATGAAACAAATTGGCTGGGTGACGTGCGGGTTGAGATTATGGATTATGCCGGCAACACAAATACAGTAACAATTATAGATACAACTAATTATAACTGAATGAGACAATGGGAGCATGCTCCTATTGTCTCACAAAACGTTAATATAGATTGAAAATGTGGTGTAATGACTTAATCAAGGGGGGTATAATATGCTTATAATTATCAGCATAATTGCGGCAGTATTAATAACAACTCAAATAGCAACAATAATCATACTGAAAAGAAAAAACAACAGCATCAATAAGCTGAGGAAGCTTTATGATATAGGCCGGAAGATTACCTCCAACATTAAAAT
>CAZVNH010000423.1:0-2485 GCA_964628575.1 uncultured Thermoplasmatales archaeon
TTCTAATATATTCTTAAACCCCAATGTCTGTATTACATTCAGAATATCATTGGCTATAATCTCTGAATTCGTATATTGTTTCTTAATCCAGTAATAGGCTCTCGCAGCTATACTCTGGATTGTTCCAATAGCAGCATGTGATTTTTCATAGTATTCTATAGTATCTTTTTTCTTTTCAATGATATCCTTCTTGACTTTCAACTCATATGTTCTTTCTATTGAACTAAGATATCTTTCTATTAGTGATAAAATCTCTGGTATATTAGAGAATGTCAATAAATCTTTAATTTTGAACCTGAGAAACTTTTGTAAATCATCATCCCTTGGGTATTTTCTTACCTCTGCTATGTGATTAGCCAATTCAAAATTACCTAAACTTGCCATTGTAAATGATGCTAATTCGGGTGTATCCTCTGGAATTCTCCAGGTCACAGTATACATTGCAGCTTCATTTATACGCTGGATCAATTCAAATATGAGAAACTTTGGGGTTTTTCCAGCTGATCCTATAGCTTCATAGTCACCAATCTTAATATCATTCTGCACAAATGATATTCCAACTTCATACATCCCGGGAAGTTTATCAACTGTTGATATAGATATATCCCTTACCAACATCCTGTTTACACCAAGCATCCTAAAGAAGTGACCTTTATTATAATCAATATCTTTTGAATTCCCTTCTTCCGGTGCAATCCAAATATTAGAATCTATTTGTTTAATTAAATCAGCAGATTTTAGTGCTCCGATTGATTTGGTAGTTTCGATAAGAACCATCATCATTCTAAGCTTTTCAATTAGTGTAATATCAGACGTCCTGATATTCATATTTAGTGCCCACTCACCGGTTCCCATATGCTGATAAGTTGGTATAGTGTGGCTAATAACATTCATTGGTATTAGCTTATTAATATATTCAGCGCTGACTCCTGTAACAACCGTAGATGCTCCACCAACATCAAATGTATTCCTCTTTGCTATGCTAACATTTTTAGACTTTTCAAAATGTTTATCAATTATGCTTCTTATGCATACATCAACAAAGTTTTCAACAGCAGATTTAAATTGAGCATGCGCTTCTGTATTTAATTTACCACTAGAATTAACATAGTTCCTTTTCAACCAATTATCTATTGGTTCAATTAGCTGGTCTTCTTCGTTAAAAAATAAGAACCTGGATCCAAGATCACTTCTGTCTAATTTTAGAGCTTCTAAAAAAGCATTAGTTGCTGAATCTGTTGGGATGGTGCTCTCTGCTCTCCTTTCTGTCCATTTTTTCAGTGCAATAGCTTTAATATTATCGCTGATATTACCAAGGAACTGCCTTGGTTTCACAATAACTTTATCTATTACCTTAGATAGAAGTTCTTTAGGTTTTGCTAATAGATCACCTGTTACCGCTATGTCTCTCATTGAAGAAAATTCTTTTAGTGCTGATTGTAACTCTGACAATGATGCTCTTGTTATTTTAAAGAATGAGTCATCAGTATATTTGTAGGAAAATTTAATACTTCTCTGCGCATCAGATTTGTATTGCTCCATCAGTGGTCTAATATTAGGGTAACGAGCGTCCGTTCTATGCGGATTCTCCAAAGCAGTATTATACGCTAGTTTAAATGGTTCAGAATTAAATGCAAAATGTGTTGGAGTTATTGGTATTTTTTTATAGTATTCTTGCTTTTTAATGTTATCTATTGATACACTCTCATCAGACAAGTCCTTCAGATATTGAGTCTGGATTTCGGCGTCACCTAAATTATCATCCTTATCAAGTCCTGTAGTTCTAACGAAATCAAAGTTTTTGCTAAACGGAAGATAATTGAAAATAGAGAACTGTACCTGACATTGAAATACATCAACTAACCCAGGAACTGATGTCAGTGACACTGCATTGAGACATACAGGAACCCTTATATCATTAAGGGTTAATACAGCATCAGATTTACTATTTGCTAAATCTCTAGCAACTGTATCTCTTTCATCCTTTTTGTTTATATCAAATGCATTAATCTGGAGTAATCTTCTTATTTCTGGCTTAATTAATGTTGCAACAAATGCGTTATGAATTGGAACAAACGGAGTTCTTTTAAACATTGCTAATATCGGTCTTAATCTGTTATTTATATCATCAACTCCAGAAAATATAAGGCTCATATGTATATCCAATGGGGACACATTACCCATGATTTTTGGATTACCTTCTGTCCTTAATGTAGGATATGCATAATTTGCTTGACGTTGCTGAATTGATATCATTTGTGGTGGTATATAAAGTGGTATATCACCTATAACAGTAAGACCAGATTTCATCATTATTTGTCTGATATCTTCAGGAATTTCCTCAGATTTGATTATTTTCTCCGGATCACTATATGATGGTGGTCTAATATCACGATATCTGTTTATAGTTTCCTCTATCTCATCTGGTGATAGAAATGAATTAGCTGGTATTTCACCTTCCCAATGTCCATCATCGGTAGGAATT
>CAZVNH010000424.1:0-2484 GCA_964628575.1 uncultured Thermoplasmatales archaeon
GTATTAACTGGCGTTAAACTAACAAATTCTGAGTTAGTTATTTGAGCATTTTCTAGATTAACAATACATTCTCCAGCAGTTAAAGCAGTACATGTAATATGGTATACTGTATGATTATATGTTGGGTATTTTGAGTCATTAGAGTTTTTTAAAAGCAACGCAATTTCTATATCTTTGATTTGTCCAGTATCATTATCGATAGTTCCTAAATCAGATAAAATTGATTCTTCTTTCTGTATTGTTGGATTCCATATCTGATCGAATCCAACATTATTTACCTTGATTTTTTCAGAATCAAATATTACATCTGTTCCCCATCCGCCAATACGCTCATTTGACTGCATTGGATCTATATAGATTGATATAATAAACTCTTCACCAACATTAATAGATTTTGATGAAGAAGTTAAACCCATATTAATATATGATTGCTGAAAGACTGCAATTATTTCTTTATTACTATCTATTAGTATCTCCCATGTACCATCACTGTTATCAACAACATTATTACCATCTTGTCCATCCCATGAAACAAATACCCAGCTAGATGAATATGGATTTGGTATGAGTGTTACCCATGTATTATAACTATATATTGTTTTATCCGGGTTTTTAGTAACAGTTCCCTGTCCATCGATATTAATGGTTAATTTAAACTGTTCAGCTGTTTTATCTTTATCAGTTTCATCTCCACCATTGTCGTTATCTGGATTGGACGGCTCCTCTAAATTAGAAAAGGTTAATGTTAATTTTTTATTATTGTTCATTTGTAGTTTCCAGGTACCATCAGAATTATCAACAAGATCAGAAAAATTAGATCCACTCCATCCTGTAAATTCCCAGTTTACATCAGGTTGGGGAGTAATTGTAACCCATGTTCCATATTCATAATTAGATTGTTCAGGATTTAAGTTAACACTTCCTTGACCTATTGTTTCAATGTCAAGAGTGAATAATTGTATTTGTGGATTTAAGGTAATACATGATTCATCATTTGAAGGATTTATATCACTTGGAGATAACTGTTTCAAAGACGCACAATTTTTAACTGTTGTATATAGCTCTTCTTCTAAAGTAGCCTTTAATATGAGATTTTCTGATTTTCCATTTAAAAGATTTGGTATTAACCATTCACCTGTATCTGGATTATAAGTTCCTTGTGATAAAGTTGTATTTTTTAGCTCTAATTCATCTGGTATTGTGTATTCTATGATAATATTAGTTGCATTATCAGGTCCACTATTTATTACAGTAACTATGATCTCAACTTCATTATATATCTGTGGATATTCATTATCTACTATAGTTTTGATGCTGAGATCAACAGCTTCCAATGTAGTTGATAAATTATCAGTGGTTCCATGTATAGGTTTATCAAAAAATCCAGAATAACTTAAACCAATACCTCCTATCATTAAGAGAATTATTATTATAATTATACCAAGTTTTTTTATTTCCATCGTTTGGTATTCCCCCATAAATAATCTAATTATATGTTTATAATAATAGAATTTATGATGATTTAGTACTATATTATTATATCTATTAAGTAAATTAATAATTATTGTAATCTATAGATAATTTAAATATCTTTTTTTATTTCTGTTTAAAAAAATAAATTTTTTAAAATAATTAAATAATGATATATAAACTAAAAAAGATTTAGAAAAAGGTCAAGTATTGACCTTTTTTAGTTCTTATTTTATATTATTTAAGGTGGTACAATAGTTATTGTTTTTGAAAATAATTCAACATCTAAACTATTGAAATTTGGATCTGTTATTGTAACATCTGAAAGACTGATTGTACAAACACCTGCATTATTTGCTGTACATGTAATGGTAAATGCTGTATGATTTACATTTGGATATCCTGGGTCATTTGGATCTCCAAGTAGCTTTGTCGCTGTAACACCAGTTATTGTTCCTCCAGTATTATCAATAGTCCCTGTATCTTTGAATGTTGCATCTGACCATAGTGTACCAAATTCTACAAGGTTTACTTGGAATAGATTTGCACAGAAGTTGACATCTGTATCAAATCCACCAATTCGAACACTGAGTGGCGTTGGATCTATGTATACTGTTAATGTAAAATCATCTCCATCTGTAACGGTATCTGGCCCTGTTATTCCCATCAGTATTTTATTAGGAGGTAATTCTACAAATGTTGCTGTTACATCTTTATTGTCATCCATGGTAATATCCCAAGTACCATCACCATTATCTGATAGATCACCAGCATCAGGACCGCTCCAACCGTCAAATGTCCAACCTGTTGCAGGTTGAGGGGTTAATGTAACGATAGTATCACATGGATAATCAACCATATCAGGATTCATAGTAACAGTACCAGAACCTACGATACCAACAGTTAATGTATAACTATACTGCTCAAAAGTAGCAGTAACACTTTTATCACTATCCATTGTAATATCCCAAGTACCATCACCATTATCCACAAGATCACCAACATCAGCACCAC
>CAZVNH010000425.1:0-2484 GCA_964628575.1 uncultured Thermoplasmatales archaeon
ATGATTTTGCAATATTTGAATTAAAAATGTAAAAGATTTATTGCAAAACATATAGAATATTTAATAAAATTTTGAGGTGTATATGGTGGAAAATCTTATAAAATTAATACATGATAAACATACGGATTTAAGTAAAGGACAAAAATTAATTGCAAATTTTATAGTAGATCATTATGACAAGGCTGCATTTATGACTGCTGCAAAGTTAGGAGAAGTTGTAGGTGTAAGCGAGTCAACTGTTGTCAGATTTGCAATTGAATTAGGGTTTGATGGATATCCTAAGCTGCAGAAAGTTTTACGTGAGCTTATTAAAAGTAAGCTTACTTCTGTCCAAAGAATTGAAGTATCATCAAATAGAATAAATAAAGAAAACATTCTAAAAAGTGTTTTACAATCGGATATGGAAAAGCTTAAGATTACAATGGAAGAAATAAATAAAGATAGGTTTAATGAGATTGTAGACAGTATTCTTTCGGCAAAAAAAATATATATATTAGGTGTAAGAAGCTGTGCCCCTCTTGCAAGCTTTCTTGGATTTTATTTTAATTTAATATTTGATAATATTAGGCTTGTCCATACAACAAGTGTAAGCGAAATGTTTGAACAGATAATAAGAGCTGGAGAAGGGGATGTGGTGATAGGTATTAGCTTTCCCAGATATTCTAAAAGAACAACTAAAGCAATGCAGTTTGTAAAGAAACAAGGAGCACAGGTAATTGCTATAACAGATAGCTATGATTCACCAATTGCTCAAAGTGCGGATCATTCTATTATTGCAAGAAGTGATATGGCTTCTTTCGTAGATTCATTGGTTGCTCCTCTAAGTGTAATAAATGCTCTTATTGTTGCTGTAGGAATGAATAGACAGAAAAAACTTTATGAAACGTTTGAAAGACTAGAAAATATTTGGGATGAGTATCAGGTTTATGAAAAAGATGAAAATTCTTTTGATGAAAATAATTAAATTCTTTAAAACAATAATGGAGATGTTTAATGATAAAAAGGATTGCTGTGATTGGAGCAGGTGCTGCTGGATTGATAGCTGCTGGCAGAGCTGCTGAATGTGGAAAGAAAGTATTTCTTATTGAAAAAAACAATATTTTAGGTAAAAAATTACTTATTACCGGTAAGGGGAGATGTAACATTACTAATAGTGCAGAAATTGAAGATTTGATTAGTAATATTCCAGGCAACGGAAATTTTTTGTATTCTGCATTTTATACTTTTTCAAATATGGATATTTTAGATCTTTTGAATAGCTATGGTTTAAAAACAAAAATTGAAAGGGGAGGAAGGATATTTCCAGAATCCGATAGAGCTAAAGATGTGGTTGAAACTTTAAAAAAATATATTCAGGATAAAGATGTAGAAGTTCTATTAGATAGCCCTGTTCAAGAGATTATTATAAAGGATAAAAAGGTCACTGGTATTAGATTTAAAGACAGAAAAGTCTTGGAAGTTGATTCAGTGATTTTAGCTACAGGTGGAGCGTCCTATAAAGGGACAGGCTCAACGGGAGATGGATATAAAATGGCATCTCAACTGGGACATAAGATAATTGAATTAAAACCATCCTTAGTACCATTAGAAACTAAAGATGGTTTTGTTAAAGAGTTACAGGGACTTTCTTTAAAAAATATTTCTATTAAATTAGTTGATAAAAAAGGTAAGGAAGTATATAGTGATTTTGGTGAAATGATTTTTACCCATTTTGGTGTGTCAGGACCTGTTATACTAAGTAGTAGTAGACATATTCTTAAATATAATTTTAAAGATATAAAGTTATTTATTGATTTAAAACCAGCCTTGACTTACGAAAAACTAGATCAGAGGATACAAAGGGATTTTGAAAAATTTTCAAGGAAGCAGTTTAAAAACTCTTTAGATGATCTATTACCAAAAAAACTTATACCTGTAATTATCGATCTTGTGGATATTTCTCCTGATAAATTTGTCAATCAGATAACAAAAGGAGAAAGAAAGTCACTTGTTGATATTTTTAAAAAATTTGAATTAACAATATCAGGTTCAAGACCATTAGAAGAAGCTATTGTAACAGCGGGTGGAGTTGCTACAAATGAAATAAATCCATCAACTATGGAGTCGAAGCTTATTAAAGGTTTGTTCTTTGCCGGCGAAATAATTGATGTAGATGCATATACTGGTGGATTCAACCTTACTATAGCTTTTTCTACAGGATATTTGGCTGGAATGAATTGTTAAAGGATTATGGAGAAAATAAATGAACGTAGTTATTTTATGTAGTGGAACAATTATAGATTATAGCTTTTATAAGCCTTACATTGATGCGGCTGATTTGATTTTATGCGCAGATGGGGGAGCAAATCATCTAAAAAAAATGGGTTATGTACCTGATTTACTAGTAGGTGATTTTGATTCTATAAATAAAGAATATCTTCAGTATTACATTGAAAAAGGTGTTGAAATTATAAAATTTCCTGTACAAAAGGATATGACAGATAC